>DATIEW010000820.1:0-2955 GCA_035455585.1 Vicinamibacterales bacterium
GTAGAGGCCGATGGTCCGCCTGTCGCGCGCGAGATGGTCGCGGGCGAATGCGCGCGCCCGGTCTGCCGTGACGCCGTCCAGGCGCCGCGACAGCTCAGAAAGAAGGGTGTAGGACCGCATCTGCTCGTAAACGGTGAGCAGGTTGGCGACCGCGCGGTTGCTGGTTGCGGCAAAGGCCAGATCGGCGCGGACCTGCCGTGCGACGGGAGCGATCTCGTCTTGCGTGAGCGCGGCCGCCGCCTCGGCTATCGCCTGGTCGAGCCGGGCTTCGACAGCCGCGAGGTCTGCCCCGGCCGGAGCGTCCACGCGGATCTCGTAGAGCCCGGGGTACTCGCTCAACTCCACTTCGGTGGACACGGACGAAGCGAGGCCAGACTCGACGAACGCACGGTAGAGCCGGGAGCCGGGGCGCGCGGTGCCGCGGCCCGGCGCCTTGCCGCCGGCCAGCACGCCGTCGAGTGCAAGGAGCGTCGCAAACGCCTCGTCGCTCGCCGCGGGCGCGTGAACCAGCATCGACAGATGTGCCTCGCTTCCGGTCCCCTTCATCGTGACGCGGCGCTCGCCGCGCTGCGGCGGCTCGCGCGTGCGGATGGCCGTGGGCTCGCCGTCAGCCGGCACATCCGCGAAGTGTCTCCTGACGAACGCCACGGCCTGCTCCGGATCGAAGCGCCCGACGATGCCAAGGACCAGGTTGTTCGGGGCGTAGTGCTCCCGGTAGAACCGCTCCAGCTCGCGCGCCGTGACGCCTTCGAGATCCGAGAGCCGGCCCATGATGGGGGAGCCGTAGGGGTGCGCCACGAGCGCGGCGCGACGCAGCCGGTGCTCGACCATCTCGTAGACGGGCGAGTTCCGATACTGGTGCTCCTCGGCGATGACGCTGGTACGCTCGCGTTCAACCTCGTCCGGATCGAAGCGGACATGGCGCATGCGCTGGCGTTCCAGGTAGATCAGCCACTCGAGATATTCCGACGGCGTGTGCGAGCCGTAGACCGTCTGATCGTAGCTCGTGTAGCCGTTCCAGCGGCCGCCCCAGCGAAGGACCTGGTTCGTCAGATCCTGCTTGGCGATCTCGTCGGTCGAGCGGAAGGCCATGTGCTCGATGAAGTGGGCCGAGCCAGTGAGCCCTGGATGTTCGTTGCGACTGCCGAAGCGGTACAGCGCCTGGACGGAGACGATCGGCAGCTCGCCCCGCTGCAGCAGCAGGATCGTCAGGCCGTTGTCGAGCATGACGCGGCGCACCTCGTCGCTCCAGTGCCGCGAGGCGGGCCCCTGCCCGGTGGAGGTGACAACCGTAGCCGCCGCGAGCGTCACCCCGAGCAGATACCGCACGCGTGGATGGTAACGCAGTCCGGCGCGTGCTGTCAGGCCTGCTGGCCCGGCAGTCCATGAACCGCGGGATCGACGAGGCCCCGTTCGGTCCGAAACCTCAGCCCTCGCCGTGCGGGGGCGCTGAAGAAGCGCCTGCCTTACACGTACCTCGGGTCGCGACCGGCGTAGTCGGCCGGTTTCGCGACCCTGGCGTTGATCCATTCGATGACGGCGGCGTGTCCGAGGCTCTGCGGGTCGTTGCGGAGGTAGTTGCGGGCTACGCCGAGCACCTGGAACCCCTGCTTGAGCTGGAACGACAGCGTCGCGTCGTCGAGCTCACCGCGCACGACCTTCGTCGTGTACGCCTCCGGCGACATGGCTGGCGCAAAGCGGTGATAGCCGCACAGCCGGGCGCCGGCCCGGATGCGCAGAAGGCCGAGCCGCTCGACCAGCTCGCGGCGCGCGATGTACAGCAACTTGCCGATCCCGCGCCCCTGCACCCTGGGGTGCACCATCACCTCCGCGCCGTAAAGCGTCCGTCCATGCTTCGGGTCGTGGTTGACGAACGTGCCGTGCTTCGTGAAGTCGCGCCACGACGTCTCCATCGAGTAGTCGTCCCACAGGACGATGAGGCTCGCCGCCATGCCTACGACCCGCTCGACGGGATCGGATTCGTCCTCGTCGATCGCAACGAACTGGCCCTCCGGGAACACGGCGAGATGCGACGAGAGCTGCTCCCGCGTCCATGGCGGGCTGTCGGGGTAGATGGCCAGGCAGATCGCGGCGATGCCGGGGAAGTGCTCCGGCCGGGTATTCACGACACGGACGTTCACAGGGAGACCTCCTCGACGTGCTGCAGGAGTTCCCTGGTCCGGCGGCTGTCGTGCAGCGGCAGCACGGTTCCCGACGTGCGGGTTTCGCCGATCGTATCGAGGTCCAGTTCTCCGATGACCATCATCTCCTGATTGTGATTTCCCTCCGCGAGGATGCCATCGCGCGAGAACGGGAAGTCGCTCGGCGTGAGGATTGCCGCCTGGCCGTAGTTGAGCGAGACGGCCGGGACCATCGGCAACGACCCCACCGTGTGCGACACGACGACGTACATCTGGTTCTCGATGGCCCGGGCCTGCGCGCAGTAGCGGACGCGGAGGAAGCTCTGGCGGTCGTCGGTGCAGGCCGGCACGAGCAGGACGTTCGCGCCGGCGAGCGCCGCGGCGCGCGCGAGCTCCGGAAACTCGACGTCGTAGCAGATCGCCACGCCGATCTTGCCGAAGCCGGTATCGAACACGCTCAGCGACGTCCTCGGACTCACGAGCCACTCGTCGGACTCGAACCGCGTCATGTGCAGCTTGCCCTGTGTGCCGCACGTGCCGTTGGGGCCGAAGAAGAACGACTGGTTGTACACTTCCTCCCCCCCCTCGTCGTCCCTCACCGGGATCGTGCCCGCGCAGATGTACAGCCGGTGTCGGACGGCGAGGTCCGACAGCAGGCCGGTGAACCAGGGGGCGTGGCGGGCCAGGGCGCGGATCTGCTCGGGCATCGGGCGCCTCGTGTTGCCGAGGGTGAGGAGCTGGACGGTGAAATATTCCGGGAAGAGCAGCAGCCGGCAGTCGTAGTCCGCGGCCGTTTCGACGAGCGCGACGACCT
>DATIEW010000821.1:0-2284 GCA_035455585.1 Vicinamibacterales bacterium
GAGCGTCCCCTTTAGGCAAGGTGAACGTCCCCTCCGGAAAGAGGGCAACACATTCTGATGGTGGCCAGGGCGACCGCTAAAAAAGAAAACGCCGGCCAAGGGGCCGGCGTTTCCGTAGGTCCTGCCGACCTCGCTCAGGAAGCGGGGGACCGCGGCGTGCGGACGATGTCGCCGACGCGGATTTCGCGTTCCACGCGCAGCGTCAGCCCATAGCTCATGCGGTCGTAAGCCTTGAACACCATGAAGAGCCCCGTGCGCTCCGCCGGCGTGTCGAAACTGCGGCTGACCGGATTGCGGGTCGTGTCGCGGACCTCTTCGCCCGATTGCCAGATCGTCAGTATGTGGCCGGGCTCGAGCCCGTCGCGTGTGCCGCGATTGATGATGATGACGTCGTAATCCGCGACCACCGTCCGATCGTCGATGACCGACATGATGGTGCCGTCGATGTCCGTCTTCGGCCGGCGCGGGATGAAATCCATGCGGGGTTCGTTCGCCGGCGGCAGCAGGATGTCGCCCTCGAGCGTTTCGCGCGCGGAATCGACCATCCGGAGTGTGGACGGATCGCCGAGGCGCCTGACATCGGCCTCGCCCGTGAACACGCCCTGGTAGCCCAGCACGTCGCCGTCGTCCGGATCCCGGAGCGGGTCGCCGACGTGATAGATGCTGAAGCGGGTGCCGAGCGGCGCGTCGCCGAGCCGGCGCACGTAAATGTCATTGCCGACCGACGAGATGAGACGGCTGTCGCGGCCATAGGCCACATAGGGTGCACCGTCGACCTGCTCTGACGACAGCACGCCGAGACGCGACATGAATGCCGCGACGCGCTCATAAGGAATGGCATAGATGGCCTCGGACAGCGGATTCTCGCGCACGCGCGGCGACAGGCGAGTCGGGCCGCCGCTGGCTACGGAGACGCGTGGCCGGCCGTCCACCCAGGTGAGCGCAAGCTCGTCGCCCGGATAGATCAGGTGAGGATTCGCGACTTGCGGATTGACGTGCCAGATCTCCGGCCAGTACCAGGGATCCGTCAGGAATTTGGCCGAGATGTCCCAGAGGGTGTCGCCCTTTTGCACGACATAGCGCTCGGGCGCGTCGGGTGCCATCGGGATGACGCTGCGGTCGATGCCCTGGTCCTGGCCCGTGGCGACACCGGCCGGAGTGGCGATCGCGATCGCAAGCGCGGCAATTGCCGCTGCCGTCACTGCGCGGAGGGGGTGGCGGGAACCGTTCTTCGAGGACGATGCCATGCGAGGTGCTCCCTTACTGCCGGGTCGGCCGTAGAATCGTATAATTCACGGCATCCGGTTTCCGACGTAAGTCCATGCTTCGACGAACTTTAGCAGCATTCACGGGTCAGATACACGCGGCCAACACCCCGCTCCCATGACGCGCCTCACAATACTGGAGTATCCGGACCCCCGGCTGCGCATCCGGGCCGCCCCTGTCGATGCCGTAGACGCCCGATTGCGTGAACTGATCGACGACATGCTCGAGACCATGTACGCGGCCCGGGGGATCGGCCTCGCGGCAACCCAGGTCAACGTGCACCGTCGCCTGCTGATCACGGACGTCTCCGAGGACCGCACCGATCCCCGCGTCTTCGTCAATCCCGAGATCCTCTCGCGCGAGGGCAAGGCGCTGTCGCAGGAAGGCTGCCTCTCGGTGCCCGGCTACTATGACGAAGTCGAGCGCTCCGAGCGCATCCGCGTGCGCGCGCGGGACCGGGACGGCAAGGAGTTCGAGGCGGACCTCGAGGGACTGCTCGCGGTCTGCGTACAGCACGAGATCGACCACCTCGACGGCAAGCTGTTCGTCGACTACCTTTCCGAGATGAAGCGCCAGCGCGTGCGCAAGAAAATCGAGAAGGAGCGCAAGCTGCGCGCGGAAGGTCGCGCGCCCGAGGCTTCCCGCGCGCCGGCCATCTGACGGCGCCCATGTCCACCCACCGGAGCCTGGCGGTCATCTTCGCCGGCACGCCGGAGTTCGCGCTTCCCGCGCTCGATGCGATCGCAGGCTCCTGCCACCGGATCGCCGCGGTCTTCACGCAACCCGATCGCCCGAGCGGCCGCGGGCGCCGGCTCGCCGCGAGCCCGGTGAAGGAGCGCGCGCTCGCGCTCGGCCTGCCGATTCGTCAGCCGGCGACGCTGCGGGATCCGCGTGCAGCCGGCGAGATCGCGGCCCTCGCGCCCGACGTCATGGTGGTCGTCGCCTATGGCCTGTTGCTGCCGCCTGCGGTCCTGGCGGCTCCGCGGCTCGGCTGCCTCAACATCCACGCCTCGCTGCT
>DATIEW010000822.1:0-4569 GCA_035455585.1 Vicinamibacterales bacterium
GAGTGCATTGCGTCGATGGCAGTGTCGCCGGTGAAGGCAGGACGCCCGCTGAGCAGCTCGAAGAGGAGGGCCCCGGCCGAAAAAATGTCCGCCCGCGCGTCGATCTCCTGGCCGCGGGCCTGTTCCGGCGCCATGTAGCGCGGCGTCCCGAGCACGAGGCCCGGCATCGTCACCGACGTAGTGTCGGCGTCCAGCGTGACGGGACGCGCCAGGCCGAAATCCAGCAGCTTCACGCCGTGGGGCGTGATGAACACGTTCGAGGGCTTCAGGTCGCGATGGATGATCCCGCGCTGGTGCAGCGCCTCGAGCGCCGACAGCATCGACAGCGCCAGCGCTATCGCCTCCGCCGGCGGCAACGCGCCGGCCTCGAGCCGCGAGGCGAGCGACTGCCCCTCGAGAAGCTCCATTGCGAGAAACGGGTTCCCCTGGTGCTCGCCGATCTCGAACAGCTGGCAGATATGAGGATGGCTGACGGCCGCCGCGGCTCGCGCCTCGCGCAGGAACCGCTCGCGCATGTGGGGGTCGGCAGCCGGAAGGACGGTCTTGAGCGCCACCGCACGCTGGAGGCGCTCGTCCACGGCCTCGTACACGACGCCCATGCCTCCACGGCCGATCTCGCGCACGATGCGATAGTGAGCGACACGATCTGTCATTCGAGCGATTCTCGCACAAGGCGAACGGCCGGCGCGAGTTCGGGGCGGTTCAGGGAAGGATCGCGATCAGTGCCTCGGTCGCCTCGTGTAGGAGGTACGGCGCGCCCGACACCCACGCCGCCGCGCCGCCGCAGGCGAGCGCGGCCACGAATACGCCGGCCGTCCGCCGCGCGCGAGCGACGATGGGCCTCGGCCCGACGAGCAGCAACCGGACGCGTGCTTCGAGGAGACGCGCCTCGTTGAACGTGCTCCAGACAGGGAACGTCCGCGACCCGGCCGCACGCTCGTTCAACCGGGCCACCTTCACCAGCGCCGACGCGAGGTGTATCGCCCTGCTCTCGTCGCCCGCTGCAGCCTCGGCGTCCGCCCGGTACTCGGCCTCGGCGCGCCACGTGTCTTCCACCTGACGGGCCGCCGCCGACCAGCCGAACACGTCCGGCGCGCAGTACATGAGGCACCTAGTCAGGTTGTCGCGCCAGCGGCGGTGCGCCGCCTCGTGATCGATCGCCGCCTGCAGCTCGTCGGCCGTCAACGCAGAGGGAACCTCGGGTCCGACCAGGACCTGCGGCCTGACTACCCCGGCAAGCGACACCCCGGTCACGCCCGGGAGCACATGGAAGGCCGGCGACCCATCGCCGGAGGCAGCCTTCACCGCGCGGCCGAGCGACCTCGTGGCGGCGACCACGGAAACGGTCCTGGACGCCGATCGGAGCAGCAGCAGGCCGCCGGAGGCCGCCAGGGCAGCAATAACGACCCCGAACGACTCGTCCGTGACGTCCGGCTCGACCAGCCAATGCGCCGGAAGGAAGATAGCCGCGACCACGATTCCGGAAACTACGGCCGGCGCAATCCGCAGCACGGCGAGCGCGGAGGGGGTTCGCATGCGGCCGCGTCCGAGCAGCACGCGGGAGGCCGCCCATGCCGCGCCCGATGCGATCAGGTTGATCGCCGCGAACCAGGCCAGGCCGAGCAGCGCGCTCGAGTACAAGAGTCTCATCTGTTCTTACCGGGGGACTTCGTCCCCCCGACTCCGCCAAAGCTCCGGCGCGGCTCGCCGAAGCGCCTACGGCGCGTAGGCGGCCGGACCCCCTTACACGCTTCCGCCTTCGCCAAGGCTGCGGCGGACCTCGCCGAAGCCGGTCGCCTGGTCAGCCTCGCGACCGGCGAAGGCGGGCACTCGCGGAGGCCCCGTAGCCCCGCTCCGCCCTGGGCGCCGCAGCGCAGCGCGAAGGCGGCTCGCGTGGGTCGCTCGCGGCGCTCGCTCGCCGCTGCACAGACCCGGCGGTCGGCGATTCATTCACACGCTCTCACTCTTCCCGCGCCGACGCCTGTCCCGCACCAGCCGCTCAAGCTCGTCGAGCAGCCGGTCGTCGCTGTCAGCAACGGCATCGACGAGGTTGGAGAGAAACGGTGTCGAGCCGAACACGCGGCTCGACATGACCTCGCGGAGCAACCCGGCCGTCAGCTTTGCCTCCACCTCCTCGCGGGTCAGCGCCGACGAGTAGACGAAAGCCCGGCCCGAACGGGCCCGGCGCACCAGGCCCTTCTTGAAGAGCCGATCGAGTGTGGTCATGACGGTGGTATATGCGACCGCCCGGCCGAGCCGCGTCTGAACGTCGCGGACCGACACCTGGCTCCCCTGCCACACCACGTCCATGACCGCGCGTTCGAGTGGCCCCAGCCCCGCACGCGACCGGTGCCCTCCACCATTCCGCCAGGCGGCGCCGAGTAGTCCGCTCAGCATGTGTGCCCAGTATCCAGTCACGATCGGGGTGTGTCAATCCCGTAGGTCCGGAGATGGGAACGAGATCAGGAGGACTACAACAGGAGACCGGGAGACCAGGAAGAGATGGAGGCAGGCGATCAGAAGATCAGGGAGATCGGGAGACTGATGCACTGTACGGTCATTCGTACGATTTCGGAGCGCGGCGCCCGACTGACAAGGCGCGACGACGGAGAATACCGGGAGATTTGACGGAGGAGCAACGCGCCAGCCCGGGGTCCCGGGCGCGCGTTTTTTGCGCGTTGGGGTGGAGGCGGGATGCCCCGGCAGGCGCTACGGATTCAGCGGTGACAGGCCACCAGGCCAGCAGGATGCTGAAAAACGCATCCTGAATGGCAAATGGGCAATGGCACATGGGCCAAATGCGCCTGTTTTGTCATGCCCCATTGGCCATTGCCCATCAGGCCGGGCTTTTTCAGCGGCCTGCCAGTGCGTCGAGTTCAAGGTCGGGTCTGCCGTGTATCCGAACAGAAGAAACTCAACCAGTCCTTCTGATCTACTGATCTCCTGTCGTATCCCTCCTGATCTCCTGGTCTCCTGTCGACTTCCACAGCGCGCGCCCGACGAAGAACGGGCCCAGGCGGTCGAGGTACAGCGCGGTCTGCTGGGTCTTGCGCATCGATTGCACGACCGCCGACAACGGGAAAAGGGCCTTGCCGATGAGGCCAATCACGAAGTCGTTGTCGTCGCGGTCGAGCCCGTGGCACGCAAGCCGGATGTCGTGGGCATAGTCGGCGGCGCCGAATGCGATGCCGACGGTGCCGTGCTCGGCCAGGATGACGCGTTGCTCGTCGGCGGGCAGGCGGGCGAACTCCGCCCGCCGCCGCATCGGATACCAGATCGCCCAGCGCCAGTCGGGATTGAGCGCCGTCCGCCGCGGCCGGCCGACGAGCGTGTCGTGGAGGTCCGGCTCGTATCCCAGCGCATAGGTCCGGCCGAACATCGTCAGTTCCCGCTTCTGGGTCATTTCGCGAAACGGCCCGTCGTTGAGGCACGGCCGCACGCTGTCGAGGAAGTATTCCGGGCTGACGCCGATGGTGAGGACGGCGATGCCTCGCGGATCGTGCAGGTCTTCGTAGACCACGCCCGTCAGCCCCGCGGCCTCGATATGTGCCCCAGCAGCTCTGGCGTCCCGACACTCGCCAAAGGCCAGGAGCTGCAGGAAGAGCCGTTCGTCGGACCGCTGCGGCTGTCCGCCTTTGACCCCCCCTCTCTCGCTGATGTCGGGCGGCTCGATCCTCGCGCGGCCACGGGCGCGCTGCTCGTCGGTGTGCGTGCTCATGCGGTCCGTTATCCTCCGGCAGGCAAGCCCAGGTCAAGACGGGCATGACAATGGGCAATGGACAGGGCAATGGCCAATGGGCCATGGCAAAACAGGTGCATTCGGCCCATGTGCCATTGCCCATTTGCCATTGAGGATGCGTTCTTCAGCATCCTGCCAGCCCGCTGCCGTCCGTCGCCGTATGATTCTGCGTCGTCTCCCTACCTCCTCCTTCCTTCTTCCTTCTTCCTTCTTCAGTCATGCCACAGCCATGCGGCCCCGCGCACGCCGCCGGCGTCGCCGTGATGCGCGCGGACCAGACGCGTGGCCACGCGATCCGAGAAGACGAAGCGGTGCCAGAGGCGCGGCACCTCCACACACAGGCTCTCGAGGTTGGATACGCCGCCGCCGAGCACGATCACGTCAGGATCGAGCACATTGATGACGGAGGCCAGCGCGCGCGCCATGCGCCGCCGATACTGTTCGACAGTGTCACGCGCCGCCTGGTCGCCCGCCGCCGCCCTGACACCGATCGTCCGGGCATCGAGCTGCCGGCCGGTCCTCTCGAGATGATCCCGTGCGAGCGCCGGACCGGACAGGAACGTCTCGATGCAGCCCGTTCGCCCGCAGTAGCACTGCGGCCCCGGCCATTCCCCGGCCTCGGGCCAGGGCATCGGGTTGTGGCCCCATTCGCCCGCGATGGCATTGGCGCCTTCGATCACGCGTCCGTGGACGACGATGCCCCCGCCGGTGCCGGTGCCGATGATGACGCCGAAGACGATCGAGGCGCCGGCGGCCGCGCCGTCCGTCGCTTCCGACAGCGCAAAGCAGTTGGCGTCGTTCGCGAGGCGGACGGTCCGCTCGAGGCGCAG
>DATIEW010000823.1:0-4053 GCA_035455585.1 Vicinamibacterales bacterium
ACGACTCTGACAGCAGGGTCGGTGGCTGCACCGAGATGTCGACCGCCAATCATCATCAGCGTCTCACCACTGCGCCGCCGTACCCAGCCCACGCTGGGGCGCCGATGGGGGCCCCACCCTTCACGGTCGGCGATACCGGCCGTTTCCGGCGTGAGCGCCCAGCCGTGCTCCAGGAACCAGCCGGGCGCCCGGTAGATGTGCCAGTCGAGCACGTCGGGGCGTGCGGACCCCACGTAAACGCGGGCGTTGAAAGGCCAGCGATACTGGCGGGTCTGCCTGTGTTCGTCGTCGATGAGGGCCAGATCCGTGCGGCGCGGGTCTGCGAGGAACCAGACCTCGGCCTGCGACTCGTTCCGCATCACGCGGGTCGCCTCGAGCCATTCGTAATCGCGTGGCGCGGGAAGCAGGGTGCCAGGCGGACCGCCGGACCACTCGCGGGCCCTGCGCGTTTCGGTCGACACGCGACGGTGCATCGCCACGACAGGCCGAGCGCCCTGTGCCTCGAGCAGTCGCATCTCCGATAATGCTGCGAAAACGGGGCTGGATGTCCGAGCAAACGCCAGCCCGGCCGGAACCGCCTGTTCGAGACCCAGCAGCGCGAGCGCCCCCGTGGCGACAACACCCGCAGTGCCGCGAGCTTCCTTCAAAACCACGGCGGCACAGAAGGCCACCGCCGGCACCAGCGGCAGCGCATACCGCAGGTTGGCCGCTTCCTGGAAGAGGATGTGAAAGACAGCGTACGGCCCGAACACGAGCGCCAGGATCAGGACGGCTCGCGACGTGCGCAGCGTCATCAGGGCGAGACCAGCAGCCGCAAGCGACAGCATGATGCCGGCCAGGACCGGCGAGTCCCATGGCAGGACGGCCGTGTGAAAGAGCGCGTTGACTGCCACGCGGGCCGAGCGCGCGGTCCAGAGCATCTCGACGCCGGCGAAGTCCTCACCGGCCTGACCCGTGAGCGCGCGCAGGTAGGCAGCCGCTCCGCCGCTGGCGGTCACCAGCGGCACGGCCCACAGCAGCACGGCTGCCGACCAGGCGGCCGCCGCCGCGACACGAGCGCGGCCAGGCACACGCGCGCCGGGCAGAGAGATTGTGAGCGCCAGCAGCGGCAGCGTCAGGATGGCCATCTGCGATCTGAACCCGGCCGCCAGGCCGGCAACGAACGCGCCCCACACGAGCATGCGGCCACGTTCCACGGTCCAGGCCTCGCCAGGCCAGCCGAGCGCACGCACGAGGGCTGAAACCGCAGCGATGGCCACCGCCAGCCCGGCGACGTCGCTCAACGGCCGCAGCGCCGTGAACCAGAAGAGCGGCGACGAGGCCAGCAGCGCGACGCCGGCCGTGGCCTGCCATTCGTCCCGGACCAGCCCCAGGAACATTGCGTGTGCGGCGAGGAGCAGGATGGCTCCCCCGATCGCCCCCCAGATCGCAAGACCGCGGACCTCCGGCGATGGAACGGCAGCCGCGCGGAGCGCGGCGGTGGAGACTTTCGACAGCGCGATGAACACCGGATAGCCGGGAGGGTGCGGCTGGTGGCGCGCGACGTCGAAGTCACGCACGCCCATCGCGAAGTTGATCGAGTCGAGGTCCTCCAGTGTAGACGGGAGCGTGGCGAGATGAACGGCCAGGAATGCCAGCGCGATCGACAGCCCGACGATCCGTGGAGTCAGCCGGACACGGGAAACGGACTGTGAGAGACGGGCCTCCGGCACGAGCGGGTCAGACGGGACGCAGCCGCAGCGCCTCGTTCAGGCTGCCGAGCCTGTAGCCGCGCAGGTCGAGCACGACGTGCTCGAAGCCGATCGCCCGCAGATCGCGATCGATCGCGGCGGCAATCTCCGGCTCGAGCGCGCGGGCCATTTCGTCGCGGCCGATCTCGAGGCGCGCGATCTCGCCATGGTGTCGCACGCGGCACACGCGAAACCCCAGATCGCGAAGCACGGTCTCGGCGCGTTCGATCATGAGGAGCTTCTCGTCGGTCACTTCCGAGAAGTACGGGATCCGCGACGAGAGGCACGCCGAGGCCGGCTCGTCCCAGTTCGGAAGCCCGGCGAGACGCGAGAGCTCGCGGATGTCGCTCTTCGTGAGCCCCGCGCAATCGAGCGGGCTGACCACGCCGAATTCCCGAGCCGCCTGACGGCCGGGCCGGTAGTCGCCCCGGTCGTCCGCGTTGCTGCCGTCGGCGATGACGGCGATTCCCTGTATTTGCGCGATTTCCGAGAGGTGCGAGTAAAGCTCCTGCTTGCAGTAGTAGCAGCGGTTCGCGGGATTGGCGCGATACTCCGGACGCGCCATCTCGGCGGTGCGCACGAACTGATGGTTGAGGCCGAACTCGGCCGCGATGCGGAGCGCCAGGTCCCTGTGGCGCCGGGGATAACTCGGGCTGTCGGCCGTGATGCAGAGCGCGCGGGATCCGAGAACCTGCGTGGCGGCCCAGGCGAGGTAGGCGCTGTCGACGCCGCCGCTGTAGGCGACGATCATCGAGGGCCATTCTGCGAGCGCTCCCAGAAGCGCAGAGGATTTCTCACTCAGTGCGACGTCGGCCCCGGCCCGTCCGGCGGATGCGGGACGGCCTGCGGGCGGGACGTGTCTCACTCCTCCCAGTCCTCTCCGTCGGACTCTTCGTCATCGTCGACCTCGTCCTCGTCGAAATCGTCCTCGTCCTCGCGCTCCTCGTCTTCCTCGTCCTCGTCCTCGTCGGCCAGGTCGAGTTCGACGGGAGACGTGCCGGTCACTTCGAGACTGGAGCCGCACTCGGGGCAGCTGATCAGGTCGCCCTTGTCGACGTCGAACTCGTCGACCTCGATTTCGGCATCACATTCCGGACAGGTCGCCATTCCAACTCCTCGAGCGCGCCCCGTGCGGACTTCCGACCGCGCTCCGGGGCAGCGCGCGCGATCGCCACGAGGCTTCGGATTATAGCGAGAACCTGATAAATTCTGCAACGAGCCTAACGCCGCGGATCGACCGAACCGATACGCCGCACGCGACGGCTGCCGCGCAATGTCGACCTCCAAGACCATCATCGTTGCCGACGACACCGCGTTCGTGCGGGATCGATTCGCGACGGCGTTGCTGAACGCCGGCCACACGGCGCTGACCGTCAAGAGCGCCGCAGAGCTGCTCGCGCGGGTGCGCGCCGATCTGGATCGTATCGACCTGATCGTGCTCGACCTCAGGCTCCCCCACGCCGGCGGCGTCGAGCTCGTGCGTGCGATACGCAAGCTCGACGACGGTCGGCTGTCGATCCTGATTTTCAGCGGCACGATCGCCACGGCCGATGAAGTGCGCGACCTCGCGGGGCTCGGCGTGGCCGGCTACATCAACGAGTACAGCGCCGTGCAGCACATCCTGCCGTCGCTGGCGCCGCATCTCTTTCCGGACAATTTCAACCGCCGTGGCAGCCCGCGCGTCGTGCTCGGCATCCCGGTCGCCTACCGGTTCGGCAACACGATCGCCGCCGCGCTGACGTTGAACCTCAGCAAAGGCGGCATCGCGATCCGCACGATGAGCCCGCTCGAGAACGGAGCGAGGGTGCGCGTGCGATTCCGCCTGCCCGGCTCGCGGCGCGACGTCGAAGCCGAGTCGCGCATCGCCTGGAGCGACCGCCGCGTGGGGATGGGCGTGCAGTTCGAGAAGGTCGACCCCGTCAATCAGTCCGCGATCGACGAGTTCGTCGACCAGCACTTCTTCACGAATCGCAAGGCGTAACTAGGAGCTGGGAGCTAGGAGTTAGAAGCTAGGAGCTAGCGTCCCTGCCAGCGATGCGCTTTTGGCGACCTGCGAACTCACAACTCAAGACTCACAACTCACAACTGCTCCCCTCACTCCCGTAGCAGCCTCAGCGCATTGGCGATGACGATGAGCGAGGCTCCCATGTCGGCGGCAACGGCCATCCAGAGAGTAGCGGCGCCGGCGACAGCCATGACGAGGAAGGCGGCCTTCAGCGCCAGCGAGAAGGCGATGTTGACTCGGATGTTGCGTGTCGTGGCGCGGCTGAGGCGGACGGCGTAAGGGATCTTCACCAGCTCATCGGCCATCAGCGCGATGTCC
>DATIEW010000824.1:0-2585 GCA_035455585.1 Vicinamibacterales bacterium
AGGGGATCGCCCCCGCTAGGGCGCCGGCTGTGGCCGGGTTATGGTCGCTCACCAACCAGAGGAAGGGGAAAATCATGCGTCGAGGGCTTCTCCTAGCAGCGCTCCTCGTGGCGGTCAGCGCGATCCTTGGCGCGACGGTGCTGCGGGAGCCGATCGCCGTCGCCGCTTCACCGTTCACGAACGTGATCGTCGGTAACACGGCCGACAAGCCGGTGCCGGTCACCGGCACGGTCGCGATCGACGGTGCCGTGCAGGTCACGAGCACCGCTGCGGCGCCGGTGCCCTACCAGCACGCGATCTTCTTCAACCAGTCGGCGGAGACGTGCACGCAGTTCGTGTGCGTGGTGCAGTTCCCGGCGGTGCCTGCGGGAAAGCTGTTGGTGCTGACGTATGCGTCGGCGCGCTACGGGCTCAGCCCGAACGGCACGGCGCCGAGCGTCCGTGTCGGCATCAACGGGAACGGGATCGACGAGCCGCAGATCAACCTGCCGGCGCCGGTGCGGATCGGGTTCGACTCCTACATCGCGAGCGGCCCGATCACGCTCTACGCGGACGCCGGTGACGTACCGACCGTGAGCCTCGGCGGCCAGTTCGTCCAACCGGCGTCGATCACGGCCCAGGTCGGGCTCGTCGGCCATCTGATCCCCGCGCCCTGAGCCGTCGTCGCGGCAGGCTCGAGACGAAGCGTCACGTTCAAGGGGGGCGGCACGCCGTGCCGCCCCCCGCTGTCCTTCGCCCGCTGGACTACGAGCCGAACGTGCCCTCGGGGCCGGACGGCGCCGGAATCGGGAACTTCCCTCCCGGCACCTTCGTCCCCGGCACGCCGTTGACGGACTCCGTCGAAAACGCGTACGTCAGGATCGCGAACCCGATCGCGTCGGCGTTGACCTCGAGCGCATGGTCGTTGTTGTTCGCGAAGGTGTCACACGCCTGGTGGTAGCAGGGGTCGAACTGGGCGCCCACCGTCCCGCCCCAGATCGCCGCCTGAGCGGCCGTCTTGGGAACCTCCGCGCCCGTGAACAGCCCACCCGCGGGGATGCCGTTGACGATGAACGCCTGGTAGTCGCTGCGTCCGCTGAACTCCGCGTCGTCGTAGGGCTCGTTGCGGAGGGTGTAGAAGGACTCGAAGACATCCTCGATCTGGGTCGAGCCGGGCGGGACGGGGACCGGTGCGTCGAAGCTCGACTCGTCGGCGTCGTACGTCATGAAGATGTAGTTCGGCGAGCCGACCATGTCGAAGTTGAGATAGAGCGCGATGCGCTCCTTCTCCGCCTGGCTCAGGCCGTTGACGTAGTTCGTCGACCCGACGAGCCCACTCTCCTCGGCGCTCCACCACGCGAAGCGAACCGTGTTCTGGGTGTCGACGTGTGCAAGCTGCTCGGCGGCCTCGAGGATGGCGGCGCTGCCCGAGCCGTTGTCGTTGATGCCCGGGCCGGCGAGCACGGAGTCGAGGTGCGCGCCGGCCATCACGACGTTGTCGTCGTTGACGCCGGTCTTCTCGGCGATCACGTTGAACGTGGGCAGGATCTCACGAAGCGTGTTGGCGAAGACCCGCATTCGCAGCCCCGCCGTGTTGGCCAGCTCCGCACCGAGCGCATACGTGGTGCCGAGCACCGGGATGCCGCTGGTGTTGTTGGCCGTGAGCGTGACACCCGGGATGTTGTTGCGGTCAACGGCAGCGGTGTTGCCCTGGTTGAAGATGACGATGCCGACGGCGCCGGCCGCCGCGGCGTTCTCGGCCTTCAGCTCGAACGTGCAGGTGCCGCGCTGCAGCAGGGCGATGTTCCCTGTCGGGAAGCCCGCGAAGTCGCCGGCCTCGCAGCCGCTGGTCGAGGTATTGCCGAGGCCCAGCTGAAGGTCGACGGCCGTCACGGCCGCGGTGACGTCGCCGGGGTCGGTCTGGGTGATCGCCCCGAAGTCGACGCCCTCGACGTAGGTGCGTGCGTTGGGCGCGATCTGCTGGAGGGCCGACGGACCGGCGACGCTGAACGCGAGGTACTCGAACTCCTGCACCTCGGGGTCGTAGCCGGCGTTCTCGAGCGTCTCGACCACGTAGTCGACCGATGCGTTGTGCCCGGACAAGCCGGCAAAGCGATTGCCGCCGTTGGCGTCGGCGATTGCCTGGAATGCCGCCTGGTGGTCGCGCACCTCGCCGAGCCTGATGCACTCGAGCAGCTTCTGGTACGTGTTGTTGCTCCGGCTGTCGCAGGCCGTCTGCGGAACCTCGGCGGCGAACGTTCCGGTGGCGGTGACCAGGGTCACCAAGGCGATGCCCAGAACGGCCAGACCCCCGATGCGTCCGCGCCCGAGCGCTCGTCCGAGTCTCCTCATCGTCCCTCCCCTTCGGTTGAAGTCGGCGCACGCGCCGACGTGGGCCCCCTCGCGTGAGGATCGGGCACCTTATCGCGTCGGCTGCCCGGCAAACAACCGGCAGCCGGCAGGAGAACAGAGGGCCCGGCGAGTTGCCTGGTGACATGTTCGCAGAGCGCACGTACAGTCGCTCGGATGCTTCGCTGTGAAGAGTGCGCGTGCACGAGCACGGAAGCGCGTGGATGGGTGGCGTTCATCGCCGTCGACCCCGACGA
>DATIEW010000825.1:0-4675 GCA_035455585.1 Vicinamibacterales bacterium
GGCCCTCGCGTCGCTGCAGGCCATTCCCGTGTGAGATCCAGATGATCCCAGAGCGTCTGCTCCTTGGTCCAGGGCCGAGCCCGGTGTCCCCACGCGTCATGGGCGCGTTGTCGGCGCCGGTGCTCAGCCATCTCGATCCGGCACTGATGGAGGTGCTCGACGACGTGCAGCACCGGCTGAAGCGTGTGTTCGGGTCCGGCGCCGGCTCGTTCGATCTGGCGATCTCGGGCACCGGCACGGCCGGGATGGAAGCCGCCGTCGCCAACGCGACGCGTCCGGGAGCGCGAGCCCTCGTCGTCGTGAACGGGTACTTCGGGGACCGGATCGCGCAGATGTTCGAGCGGTACGGCGCCGCGGTCACGCGAGTCGAGGGCGAGTGGGGACGCGCGTGCGATCCCGCGGCTGTCGAGCGTGCCCTCCGCGACAGGCCGGCCGACATCGTCGCGCTCGTTCACGCGGAAACGTCGACGGGCGTGTTGAATCCGGTCTCCGACATCCTCGCGCTCGCGGCGGAGACCGGCGCGCTGACCGTCGTGGACGCAGTGACGTCGCTCGGGGGGATGCCGGTCCGCGTCGCGGACTGGGGCATCGATGCGTGCTACAGCTGCTCCCAGAAAGGACTTGGCGCGCCCTCCGGGATGGCGCCGCTGTCGTTCTCGGCCCGGGCGCTCGAGCGCCGTGCAACCTCGCGCAGCTTCTATCTCGACCTGGCGCTCCTCGAGGACTACTGGCGTCGCCGGCGGTACCACCATACGTTGTCCGCCCCGTTGATCTACGCGCTTCGAGAGGCGCTCCTCATCGCCGAAGAGGAAGGGTTGGAGGCGCGGTGGGCCCGGCACGAGCGGCACCATCTCGCGCTCGCGGCAGCGCTCGAGGCAATCGGGCTCGAGCTGCTCCCACCGCCTGGCGAGCGTCTGTGGACGCTGAACGCGGTCCGCGTCCCTGATGGCGTCGACGAAGCCGCGGTGCGGCGCGGTCTCCTGGAGCAGTTCAACATCGAGATCGGCGCCGGGCTCGGGCCGCTGGCCGGCCGGATCTGGCGTGTCGGCCTGATGGGATCGGGATCGACGCTGTCGAACGTCCTTCTGTTCGTTTCCGCTCTCGAGAGCATTCTGCGCGCCGGCGGCCACCGGGCGCCGGCCGGAAACGCCGTGGCGGCGGCCGTCGCGGCCGCTCGTTGAACCAGCCCGCATGGCGTCCATGAAGGGGAGCACGACGGCTGGAGTCCGAAGCACCACGGGCACCGCGCCAGTCGCGTTGCTCACGCTGCTGGCGGCGTGCGCGACCAATCCGGCGACAGGACAACGAGAATTCTCGCTGATGAGCGAGGCGCAGGAAATCCAGGTCGGGCGCGAGCTCGACGCGGAGATCCAGCGCGAAATGGGCGTCTACGAGGATGCCGCGCTCCAGCGCTACGTCCAGAACATCGGCCTGCGTCTCGCGCGGGTCTCGGAACGCCCGGACCTGCCGTGGCAGTTCCTCGTGGTCGATGTGCCGGCCGTCAACGCATTCGCGCTGCCCGGCGGGTTCATCTACCTGACGCGAGGAATCCTGCCCTTCCTCGACAATGAAGCCCAGCTGGCCGGCGTCCTGGGCCACGAGATCGGCCATGTGACCGCCCGGCACTCTGCCAGGCAGTACACGCGCGCAACGACGACGGGTCTGGGCCTGACTCTTCTGGGCATTCTCGTCCCCGAGGCCCGGCCGTTTCAGGGGGTCGCCGAGACGCTGGCGAGCGTGCTGTTCCTCAAGTACGGGCGCGAGGACGAGCTGGAGGCGGATCGGTTCGGCGTTCAGTACGCCGCTCGCTGTGGGTGGGACCCTTCCGGCGTGGCTGGGATGCTGAACACGCTGGCGCGGCTCGACGAGGCAACCGGAACGCGCAAGGGAGTGCCGAACTGGCTCTCCACGCATCCCGCTCCGGCCGACCGGGTGGAGGAGATACAAGCCGGCATCCGGCAGGCTTCGGCGACAATGACAGGTACGCCTGTCGTCGATCGCGCGACGTACCTGACCCGCATCGACGGCCTTATCTTCGGCGACAGCCCCCGTGAGGGCATTGTCCGCGGGCGCCGCTTCCTGCATCCCGTGCTGCGCATGGGCGTAGACTTCCCGGAGACCTGGGAGATCCAGAACACGCGGACGCAAGTGACTGCGAGGGCGCCCGGGCGCGACCATTACATGCTCCTGCAGCTCGTGGAGAACCGGCAGGCATCTCTCGAGCAGACCGCGCGGTCGACGATGGCCAACGCCGGGTTCCAGCTCCTGAGCGGCGCACCTACGACGATCAACGGGCTCGATGCCTACGTCGGAACCTACCAGGGATCGTTGCAGGGCCTTGGGCGCGCAGGCATGCGCGCGGCGCACATCGCGCACCTCCGGCTGGTGTACCTTCTTGCGGGCATCGCCCCGGCGAGCGAGTACCAGGGGGTACTTCCGCAGTTCGAGCGGGCGATCGGATCGTTCCGCGGCCTGAGCGAGAGCGAGGCGGCACAGATTCGACCGAACCGGGTCGATATTCATGTCGTGCGCGCAGGAGACACCTGGGAGGCAATCGCGCGCCGCACGGGTGGCGTGATCGCACCAGCGACCCTGGCAATCATGAACGGCGGCGAGCCGGCCGATCCTCCGCGCGCCGGGGATCGGATCAAGGTCGTCGTCGAAGGATAGGAAACCGATCGTTCCATGCGCCGCATCCGCGGACTGACGCGGCTGACCGGACGGGTTCTCCTCGCGGTGCTTGGCACCGGCTTCGGGTGCGCGGCGTACGTGTACTTGACGCTCCCCGACGTCCGGGAGCTGCGTACGACGAATCCCGAGACGACCGCATTCATGGAGCGTCGCGCGGCAGAGGCCCTCATGGATGGCCGCGAGCCGCGGCGCGCGCAGCGCTGGGTGCGCTACTCGCGCATCTCGCCGCAGCTCGTGCGGGCCGTGCTCGTGGCCGAGGACAGCGCCTTCTGGCAGCACGGCGGCGTCGACTTCCAGCAGATCCGCGAGTCCTTGGAGATCAACCTCGAGCGGATGGAATTCGCCAGGGGCGCGAGCACCATCACTCAACAGCTGGCCAAGAACCTTTACCTGTCGCCCTCGAAGAACCCGTTGCGGAAGGCCAAGGAGCTGCTCATCGCGCGCCGGCTCGAGGCGGAGCTGACCAAGCGGCGGATCCTCGAGCTGTACCTCAACGTGATCGAGTGGGGCGAGGGCATCTACGGCGCCGAGGCGGCCTCGCGCAGGTACTTCGGCCGGGCTGCGGCGGAGCTGGGTCCATCCGAGTCGGCGCTGCTGGCCGCGGCGATCATCAACCCGCGCGTGCTGGATCCCGCCCGGCCGGGCACGCGGCTCAGGCGCAGGCAGCAGATGATCCTGCAACGCATGGGCGCCGCCGTGCCGCCTCCCGCGCTCGCCGACGGCGCCAGTCCGACCGAAAACGAGGCCCCCGCCATGCCGCCGCCGGAAGGGCCGCCGATCGTCCTGCCGGGCCGGGTGCTGCCCGGCGGAGAGCCTCCGGCTTCACGAGGGCCGGGAGGCGCCAGCGGGTCGTAATTGGACCGGGGGGCTTCGCCCCGCCGGCCCTCCCATCGCCGTCGCTCGCGGGGCCCCGGCCGCCCCGTTCCGCTCCCGCCTTCGCTGAAGCTCCGGCGGGCCGCCGCAGCCTCGTCGGAGGCTGGCCGGCGGGCGCGCCTGGCGGCGCGCTCGCTCGTTATGCGGCTCGCCTCAAACGGACCGCAAGATCTCGCCGCGAGTTTCATGACGGATCTGGTCGCTCGCTTACAGTCCTGACCGGACCGCAATCTCGACCGTAGATGACGTGCTGTTCACCTTGACAGCATGGGCTGGGAGTCTCTATAGTCGCCACACACAAGCATCGCAGCTCCCTTTGATGCGACAAGGACGCGTGCCGGGCGATCGTGTGCCTCGGGCCCGCGTGTGTCGGCATGATCAACTACACGGAGCGCATCGCGCGCCTGATGCAGGACGTCGTGCGCAGGACTTCACCGCTCTCGTTCATCGACCTTTCGGAAGTGCTCGTGTTCGCGCGCTTCGGACGCTCTGACGCCGAGGGAGCCTTCGCCACGTGCCACTGTCTGACGCTTCCGGAGAGCGAACCGGGCTACTTCTACTGGCGCGATCGCACAACCGGCGAGCTGACACGACGTTCGGAATGGTTCGTGACGAAGTCGCCGGTCGTGCGCGTGGGACACAAGACGATCAAGTTCCTGATCTCCTTCGTGCTGCCTCGCTTCTGCGACCAGACGCTCGACCGCTCACGCAAGGCCGAGTTCTATCCGGACGCTCCTGGATGGATCGCCAAGCTCGACACGATCGTGCACGAGCTCTATCACATCGATCCCGATGAGACGGGAATCAGGCGCTTCGTGCGTGCGGACGGCAGCGACTCCTTGCGCTCCCACGGCCCGCAGTTCTACGAGGAGGTTGCGGACATGGTCAAGGCGTACCTGGCCTCGTCACCCGATCCGGAGGTCCTCGAATTCCTGCAGGAGGATTTCGCAGGGCTCCACCGATCGTTCGGCGGCGTCGTGGCGACCACGTTCAGGAACTTCCCGTCGTATCCACAGCGCTACATGGAGCCGCTCGATCTGCCCGCCACGGAACCCGACATCCGGGTCGAGCCCATCAAGGCGCTGACGCAGCCGATCCGCTACACCGAGGT
>DATIEW010000826.1:0-4449 GCA_035455585.1 Vicinamibacterales bacterium
TGGCGGTACAAGCCGGACGTTCCAGGGAGGCGCGCGCTTCGACGTCCGCGCCGGCTACTTCACCGAGGACCGCGACAACGGCACACCCTTTCAGACGAATGGGACGACCGTCCGTCAGGCTTCAGCCTCGGCGGCCGGCAACACGTGGGGCGGAAGCTGGAACGCCCGGGCGTACGGCGCATCGCAGGACTACGATCAGACGTTCAGCGCCGTCGCAGCCGATCGCGCCTCCGAGCGGCCGACGACATTGCAGCACGTCGACAGTGCGTCGGGAGCCGGCTCGTTCGAGTGGCTGCGGGGCGGGGCACGCTACGCGTGGCTGCTCGGCGGTTCGTTCCGGCAGGTCGAGGCCGACCTCATCGAGCGTTCAGCGTCCGCGCCAGAGGCTCCCGCCGTACCGACGCCGGCCCGCCAGCGGTCCGGCGCCATCTTGGTGCAGAGTTCCTTCGTGCCATCGAGCCGCGTGATCGTCGGCGCGGGCGTTCGAGGCGAGATCTGGCGCTCCGAGCTGAGGGACGGCACGATGCAGCGGACGGTCGTCGGCGTGTTTCCGCGCGCGTCGATCGCGTGGCGGCTCGACGAGACGCTGACGCTGCGTGCTGCCGCGCACCACGCCTTCCGTACGCCGACGATCAATGAACTGTTCCGGCCGTTCCGCGTCGGCAACGTGCTGACGGGCGCGAATCCCGCGCTCCATCCTGAGGAATCCTACGGCCTCGAGGGAGCCGCGTTCCTCCGCCGAGGTCCAGGCGCGCTGCGCGTCACGGGCTTCTGGACACGGCTGAACGATGCCATCGTCAACGTCACGCTGGAGTCCACGCCGGCGCTGATCCTGCGCGAGCGGCAGAATGCCGGGCGCATCCGTGCCACCGGCGTCGAGATCGAGGCCGACACGCGTATCGGCCCGATGCTCGGAGTCAGCGCGGCGCTTGCGTACACGAACTCGGTGTTCACTGAGGGCGCCGGGCTCGAAGGGCTGAGCGTCCCACAGGTGCCGCGCTGGCAGGGGAGCATTGGCGTTCACGGCCGGACATCTGACCTGTCGTTCGCCGCTGACTGGCGTGTCTCCGGGCCGCAGTTCGACGACGACCGCAACCAGTTCCGTCTCGACCCGTTTACCGTGCTCAACGCCCGGGTCGGCTGGCGGCTGGCGGGCGCCGTCGAGGTCTTTGCGGCCATCGAGAACGCCTTCGACGAGGAGCAGGACGTCGGCCGTACTCCGATTCGCACGATCGGGCTTCCCAGAACGGCCCGCGTCGGGCTCCTGCTGGGGAAGTGGTGAGGGGAGCAGGGGGTCTGACCCCGTTCGCTACTCGTGAGACACGATGGGCGTTCGGTGGCGGCGTCGGCGGTGGCGGCGCCGGCGACGCCGCTGGAACGGCCGCTCGACCTCGTGGCCGGCGGCGACCTGGTGCTCCACGGTGGCCCCCGCCTGCAGATCCCGCCAATGCGCCACGACCTCCGGTCGGTCCCCATGGATCTCCAGCCAGGTAAGCGCCTCGTCCAGGGCCGGACGGTGCAGCAGCGTGCGCTGGGTTCGGGGCGGCGCGTGAAGGTCGATCAACCGCGGCTGCATCGCCAGAATCTGCTGCAGCCGCTCGACGTCCCGGCGGGCGATCGGCAGCATGCCCAGTTCGACGCGCCGCTCCAACGGGTCCGCCGAAAAGCGCTGCCGGCGTCCGCCGAGTCCAAGGGGATGGAGGAGGGTGCCGGCGAGGATTGGGTTGGTCAGCGATTCAGGCGCGGAACCAGCGCGCGCGCGGAATCGGTCCAGCGCAGCGATGGAAAGCCAGACCGCTTCCGGCGCGGCGGAAAGTTCCGGCGTGATCTCCTTCATCAGCCGCGTGGAGCGAAGCTGGCGCATCGCGTCTTCGGCATGGCCCGAACGCAGGATCTTGTAATACTCTTCGAGCAGCCGTGCGGGCGCGCTGCGCGCGATCTCGTGCCGGTGGACGGCTATCGATTCGAGGACGGGCTCGTCGATCGTGAACTGAAGCCGCGCGGCGAGCACGACCGCGCGCAGCATGCGCACCGGGTCTTCGAGGAAGCGGACCTCGGGATCGCCGATGCACCGGATGACCCGCGATTCGAGGTCTGCCAGGCCGCCGACGTAGTCGATGATCGCGAACGTCCCGATGTCGTAGAACAGTGCGTTGACCGTGAAGTCGCGGCGGAACGCGTCTTCTTCGGGCGTGCCGTACGTGTTGTCGCGGTGAATCAGTCGGTCGCGCCCACGGCGCTCGACCCGGTGGGCCGGTTCGCCGGCGTCTGGCGGCAACGACTCACCGGGCGCCACGATGTCGCTCGCGCCGAGCGCGGCCGCTTCGGCTTCGGGCGTGAGACCGGCGGGCGCCACCTGGCGACGGAACGTCGCCACCTCGATCGTCTTGGGGCCGAACTTGACATGCGCCAGCCGGAACCGCCGCCCGATGATCCAGCAGTTGCGGAAGAGCCTCTTGATCTCGTGCGGGTGCGCGGACGTGCCGATGTCGAAGTCCTTGGGCCGGCGCCCGAGCAGCAGGTCCCGAACGCTGCCGCCCACCAGATACGCGATGTAATTGTGCTCGTGCAGCCGGTAGAGCACCTTGAGGGCAGCCGGGTCGATGTCTCGGCGCGAGATCCTGTGCTCGGCGCGCGGGACGATCGTCGGCTCCACCATCGAGATGGAATTATAGCATCCTCCAGCGTTGTGGGAACGAGTAAGTGACTGACAACACGCGATTTATGGCGAGCCTGACCGCATGCTACCATCGCTCCGTGGCGCGTCTCCTCCTGGCCGCGGCGCTCGTAGCGGGCATGGCCCCCACCGCGACGGCCGCCGATCCGCTGGCAGAAGCTCGACGGTTGTACAACCTCGGGAACTACGAGGCAGCCGAGCTGATGGCCCGGGAGGCGCTGATGACGCCAGTCGTCGAGGGCGCGCGGGTCGTTCTCGGGCGGATCCAGCTGGAGCGCTACCGGCGGTCGGCCGAGCCGGCGGACCTGGCAGCGGCTCGCGAGTCCCTGCGGGCGGTCGATGCCCACGCGCTCGACGGCCGTGAACGTGTGGAGCTCATCATCGGGCTGGCCGAGTCCCTGTACCTCGAGGATCGATTCCGGGCATCCGCGGATCTCTTCGAATCGGTCCTCGAGCGTGCGGCCATCCTCGGCGCATCGGCGCGCGAGCGCGTGCTGGACTGGTGGGCGACGGCCATCGATCGTCACGCGCAGCGGTTTCCGCCCGAGGAGCGCGTGGGTTGGTACGACGGGATCCAGTCGAGAATGCGGCTCGAGCTGGCCGGGAATCCCGGCTCGACAGCAGCCGGCTACTGGCTCGCGGCGTCGGCGCGAGCCTCCGGCCGCCCGGACGAGGCCTGGCACTTCGCGCTGGCCGGCTGGCTGCGCGCGGCGCTCGCCGAGGATCGCGGAGCCGCGCTCCGCGCCGATCTCGACCGCCTGGTGGTCCAGGCGATCATCCCGGAGCGCGCCGCCCGGTTTCCTCCCGGCGTCGACATCAGGCAGGTCGAGGTGACGATGCTGGGCGAGTGGGACGCGTTCAAGGCTGCGTGGAGCAGGTAGACCTATTTCGCGTCCTTCCAGGTCTTTCCGATTCCCACGTCGACCGTCAGCGGGACCGAGAGCCTGACCGCGTTCTGCATGAGATCGCGGAGGGCGGCAGCTGCCTCGTCCGCCGCGTTCTCCGGCGCCTCGAACAGCAGCTCGTCGTGGACGGTGAGTATCATGCGGACCGCTCCGCCGGCGATCTGCGGCAGTGCGTCATGGACATCGATCATGGCTCGCTTGAGGATGTCGGCGGCGGTGCCCTGGATCGGGAGGTTGACGGCGACGCGTTCGGCGGCGGCGCGGATCTGGCCGTTGCGGCTCGTGATCTCGGGCACGAGCCGGCGCCGGCCGAACATGGTTTTCACCACGCCGGTAGCGCGGGCTTCCTCGAGCAGGCGGTCGATGAACCTGCGCACGGCAGGGAACCCGGTGAAGTAGGCGTCGATGAACGCCTGCGCCTCCTGACGGGACACCCCGATGTCCTTCGCGAGCGTGAAGGCCTGTTTTCCGTAGAGGAGCGCGTAGTTGATGATCTTGGCGCGGCGCCGGAGCTCGTGCGGGCCGAGCCCGCTGCTGGCTCCGAACACCTTCAGCGCCGTGCGGTCGTGGATGTCCTCGCCGCGGCGGAAAGCGTCGACGAGCACCTCTTCGCCGGCCAGGTGCGCGAGCACGCGCAGCTCGATCTGCGAATAATCCGCAGAGATCAGGACGTGGCCGTGTTCGGCGACGAACGCGCGACGGATCTGCCGCCCGAGTTCGGTCCGGATGGGAATGTTCTGCAGGTTTGGATCCGAGCTGCTCAGACGTCCGGTGGCAGCCACCGCCTGATTGAAGCAGGTGTGCACGCGCCCGGTGGCCGGGTGCACGAGCTGCGGCAGCGCGTCGATGTACGTGCTTTTCAGTTTG
>DATIEW010000827.1:0-2333 GCA_035455585.1 Vicinamibacterales bacterium
TGTTCCGCAGCACCACGCCGAAGGTCACTACGAACTGGAGGTCTTTCATGCTGCGGTACGCCTCGGGCGGGTAGGGCACGTAGTAGAGCATCAGCGCGAGCCCGGTCACCGACAGGACCACGAACAGGATCGCGGCGATGAGGCCGAGCCCGAGCGTCGCGGATGGCCGCAGGACGTGGCGGCTGACGCGCGCCGGGTGGATGTGAAGGAAGATGCTCGAGATCATCACCGCGGCGCGGTCCTTGTCCGTCACCGGCCAGCCGATGCGCCAGATCGACCGTCCGACGGCGTTCAGCCACGAGGCGGTCCGTTGTCCGAGCCTCTGACTCACGTCGGGCTCCCCTCAGACCCGGAGCCGAAATTCCGGGCCCACCGTCTGATCCAGATCGACAATCAACTGCTGGCGGGGCGAGAGGTTGATGGCGTACCAGGCGAGCGGTCGCGGCGCCGGCCCCGCCACGACGCTGCCGTTCTCGTCGAACCTGCTGCCATGGCACGGGCACTCGAACCCTGCCCCGGCGTGCCTTACGTTGCACCCGAGGTGCGTGCATTCCGACGAAACCGCGAAGAACCCGTCGGCACTGTTGAAGACGTACAGGCGCCGGTCGGCAAGAAACGTCACCGACCCGGGCGGAAACTCCGCGGGCGATCCGATGTCGAATCGTCGCGACGGCTCGTAGAGCACGTTCGGCACCAGGAAACGGAAAGTCGCCGCCAGGAAGCCGGCGGTGGCGGCGCCGGTGCCGAAGCAGCCGACGGCGAAGATGCGCCGCCGCTTCAGATCAATCTGATCCTCGGTCATCATCCCACCTCGTTCATCGCTTCGTGGTACAGCCCGAGTGCGGTTTGCGGCGACTCGTCGATCTCGAGCGCTTCCATCGTGATCGCACCCGTCGGGCAGCGCTCGGCGCACAGGCCGCACCGGATGCAGCGCGTCTCATCCTTCACGATCGCGCCCATCTCGTCGCTCGCGCCGAGGGCGTCGCGAACGGCATCGAGATCTGGGCTCGACCGCAACCGCGAGGCCGGCACGAGCGTCAGGCACGCCTCGGGGCAGATTTCGACGCAGCCGCTGCAGAGAATGCAGAGCTCGGAGTCGAAGATGGTTTCGACGTTGCACCACAGGCAGCGCGACGCCTCGAGGCGGGCCTGCTCCTCGCTGTAACCCTCGTCCACTTCGCGGAAGCCTGTACGCCGCGCGACCGGAAGCGCGGGCACCGCCTGGCGCGGGATCCGGTCGTAGGGATCGCCAGCGCGGTTCAGCTCGATCGGCCGGAAGCGCGCACGCGCGCGAGGCACCCTGCCGCCGCCGAGCGACTCGTGAATCGCCAGCGCCGCCCGTTTGCCGTCGGCCTCCGCCGAAATCACGATGCGGGGCCCGAACGCCAGATCTCCGCCGCAGTAAACGCCGGCCATCGTCGTTGCGAGCGTCACCGGGTCGACCTTGACCAAGCCGCTCGGCATGATTTCAATCTCCGCGTCGGCCGCGAGGCAGGTGGGATCCGGCTGCTGGCCGACAGCCAGGATGATCGTGTCGGCCGCGAGCCGGCGCTCGCTCCCCGGGACGAAGGTGGGGTTGAAGCGCCCGGCTGAATCAAACACCGACGCGACATCGAGCGTCTCGACCCCGACGGCGCGGCCGTTCTCTCCGAGAATCGCTTTCGGCCCCAGTCCGGGCGCGAGCGTGATCCCTTCTTCCTCGGCTTCGCGGACCTCATCGGGAGACGCCGGCATCTCCAGGCGCGACTCGAGTGAGACGAGCTGCACGTGGCGTGCGCCCAACCGCAGGGCGGTCCGTGCCGCGTCGATGAAGGCGTTGTCGTACCCCCAGGTTTGCAGCAACTGCTCGGCAGTGACCGGCAGCTCCGGCTTTCCCTCGGCCGCCGAGTAGCGCAGCGCGGTCCGCGCGACGTCAATGGCGACGTTTCCGCCGCCGATGACGATAACCCGATCGCCGAGCGCGACGTGGTAGCCCAGGTTGGCGTTCAACAGAAAGTCGACGCCGTTGATGACGCCGTCGAGATCGGACCCCGCGATGTTCAACTCGCGGCCGCGCGACGTGCCGAGCGCCAGGAAGACGGCGGCATACCCGTTCCGCCGCAGATCGCTGACCGTGAAGTCGCGCCCGAGCTTCCACCCCAGCTTCAGTTCGACGCCAAGCGTCAGGATCCGATCGACCTCGGCGCGAATCAGATCGCGCGACAGCCGGTACTCGGGAACGCCCTGGTACAACATGCCGCCGACGACCGGTGCCGAGTCGAACAGCGTGACGCGGTACCCGAGAAGCCCCAAATCGTGGGCGCAGCTCAACCCGGCCGGACCCGCCCCGACGA
>DATIEW010000828.1:0-2071 GCA_035455585.1 Vicinamibacterales bacterium
CCGCGGCTTCATCGGCAGCCTGCGGGCTTACCGTCGTGAGCGTCTCCCATTCGAAGCGGTTGCCGATGCACGCGGCCAGCGTGAGCACCGTCTGGGCTCCCTCCGACAGGCCGCGCACCTTCCGCGTCATCAGATCGATGACGTTGTCGGTCGTTTCCGCCGCGGCGATCTCGTCGAGCCGGAATCTCCACGTGCCGAGGGAGCGATCGAAGCGGAACTGTCCGTTCTGCTGCAGGGCGGTCAGGAACTGGATGACGAAGAAAGGGTTGCCGTCAGTCCTCTCCAGGATGAGGCTCGCCAGCGGCTCGGCCTCGTCCGGGGTGCTGCGCAGCGTCTCGCACAGGAAGGCCGTGAGGTCGGCAAGCGTCAGCGGACCGAGCGTCAGCCGCCGCAGCCGAGCGCCGGCCGCTTCGAGCCGCTCCGTGGCGAGCTGCAGCGGATGCGCCGCGTCCACCTCGTTGTCGCGGTAGGCGCCTATGACCAGCAGATGCTGGATATTCGACGCCGTCAGCACGGCGTGCAGGAGATCGAGCGTCGCCGGATCGACCCACTGCAGATCGTCGAGGAACAGCACGAGCGGATGATCCTTCTGGGCGATCGCGCCGACGAAGCTCTGGAAGACGTAGCGGAACCGGTTCTGGGCCTCGGCCGGATCGAGCGGCGGCGGCGCGGGCTGCGGGCCCAGCACGAGCTGGATCTCCGGGAGGACCTCCGCCAGCACGCCTCCGTGCGTGCCGACGGCCGCCGACAGGCGCGCCCGCCACTCCGCCAGCTGTTTCTCGCTCTGCGTGAGCAGCTGGGAGACGAGCGCGCGGAACGCCTCGACGATCGCCCCGTAGGGGATATTGCGCGCGACCTGATCGAACTTGCCCGTGAGAAACAGGCCGCGCTGCCGGACGATGGGCCGGTACAGCTCGCCGATGAGCGACGACTTGCCGATGCCGGAGTAGCCCGCCACGAGGAGCAGCGCCGTCCGTCCGTCGCAGGATTCGTCGAACGCCGCCTTCAGCTCCGCGAGCTCTCGATCGCGGCCGTAGAGCCGCTGTGGGATCGTGAAGCGCTCGGAGACGTCGCGCCGGCCCAGGTCGAAGAAGCTCACGCGTCCGGTCGCGAACCACTCGCGCTCGCAGGCCGCCAGATCGTGGCCCACGCCGGCCGCGCTCTGGTAGCGATCCTCGGCAGCCTTGGCGAGCAGACGCATGACGATCCGGGATACCTGCGACGGGATGCCCGGCGCGGCCAGGTCCGGCGGCACCGGGGTCCTGGCGATGTGCGAGTGGACGAGCTCGAGCGGATCGGACGAGCGGAACGGCGGCGCGCCGGTCAGGAGCTCGTACAGCGTGGCGCCCAGCGAGTAGAGATCGGCGCGATGATCGACGACCCGGTTGGTGCGGCCGGTCTGCTCCGGGGACAGGTACGCCGCGTGGCCTGCTGCCGGCGAGGCCGAACCCGGCGCGGACGAGTCCGAGCTCGCGAGGCTGAAATCAATCAGATCGAGATTCGACCCGTTGGCCGAGACGAGGATGCCCGCCGGCGTGATGCCACCCTGAATGACATGCTCGCGGTGCACGTCACCGAGCGTCGCGCAGAGTGCCGAAGAGAACCTGAAGAACCAGGCGAGATCAGTCCGCCGCGACTCCATGCGCGTTCCCAGCGGCACCAAGCCACGGTCGCCGAGCACGAGGCAGGCGCTGTCGGCCGTTCGAAAGAACTCCAGAACCGCCGGGACCCCCACGATCGACAGCGTCTGCAGGAGCCGCGACTCCCGCTCGAGGGCCTCGACGTCCTCCGCGCCGGCGGCGGGCGAGGCGGGGATCTTGAGAAGGACGGCGTGGTTGTCGTGGGTCCGCCGGCCACGAACGACCGTGTACGCACCGATCCGGACTATCTCCGGTCCGGTCTCGTACCCCCGCGTCTCCATGTGATGCCGGTCCTGCTGGTGATGAACCGGCACAATTGTAGTTTACGAGCCCTTCCGCGCGTACTTCCGGAATACGGATTCGAGGTTGGCTGGCTTCGACGTGCGGAGGGGCTCCCAGAGATCGCCCACCCGCTCGAACCGGCCAGGGGC
>DATIEW010000829.1:0-2152 GCA_035455585.1 Vicinamibacterales bacterium
CGTGCGGGTAGGGGTACACGTAGTGGAGCCGGACCCAGACGCCCAGGGTGCCGAGCGCGCGGGCGAGGTCCGCGAACCGCGTCTTGACCGGCCTGCCGTCCCAGAACCCCGTCCGGTAGCGGACGTCGACGCCGTAGGCGCTCGTGTCCTGCGAGATCACCAGCAGCTCCTTCACGCCGGCAGCGACGAGGTGCTCGGCCTCGCGCATGATCTCCCCGATCGGTCGGCTGACGAGATCGCCGCGCATCGACGGGATGATGCAGAACGTGCAGCGGTGATTGCAGCCCTCGGCGATCTTCAGGTACGCGTAGTGCTTCGGCGTGAGCCGGATCCCCTGCGGCGGCACGAGGTCGACGAACGGATCGTGCGGCTGCGGCAGGTGCGCGTGCACCGCGGCCATCACTTCGTCGGCGGCGTGCGGGCCGGTCACCGCGAGCACCGCCGGGTGCCTGCTCTTGACGATGCTGCCCTTGGCGCCGAGACAGCCGGTGACGATGACCCGCCCGTTCTCGGCCAGCGCTTCGCCGATCGCGCCGAGCGACTCCTCGACCGCGGCGTCGATGAAGCCGCAGGTGTTGACGACCACGAGGTCGGCGCCCGGGTAGTCGGGCGAGATGCCGTAGCCCTCGGCGCGGAGCTGGGTGAGGATGCGCTCGGAATCGACGAGCGCCTTGGGACAGCCGAGGGAGACGAAGCCGACGCGGGGCGGCCGCGGCGCGCGCATCGCGGCTCGGGCGCTCAACCCTTCGACTTGTCGTCGTCGGGCTTGGACTCGTCCTTGGCTGTGCCCGGCGCGACGCCGGCGAAGGGGAACGCCGTGAACATGCGCGACTGGTTCTGCAGCTGGTCCTGCATCTGCCGGAACATGGCCTTGCTCTGCTCCATGTACGCCGACATCAGGTTCTGCATCGCCGGCCCCTGGAACGAGAGAAACTGCGACCAGAGCTCGGTCGCCTTGGTCGGGTCACCGTACAGCTGCCGCGACTGGTCCTGGATCGACTTCTGGATCTCGAGGAACGCCTCGACGTTGCGCTCGAGGTAGTTCCCCATGATCCCCTGCATCGCGTTGCCGTAGAAGCGGATGAACTGGGTTAGCACGTCGTGCGAGAACATCGGCGCGCCCGCCGACTCCTCTTCGAGGATGATCTGCAGCAGGATCTGGCGCGTGAGATCGTCGTTCGACTTCGCGTCGATGACCTGGAACTCCTCGTGCTTGAGCACGAGCTCCTTCACGTCCGCCAGCGTGATGTACGACGACGTCTGCGTGTCGTAAAGCCGCCGGTTCGGGTATTTCTTGATCAGGCGTAGCGAATCTGCCATGTGTTATCGACCTCCAGTCGAACCGCCGGTTCCGCGCCGGCTTAGGTCGGGCTCGTCCCGCCCCCCGGGTTGATTATGTGCCCCACCAGGAGTATTTTGCACCGCAAACGCCTCCTACGTCCCGCTCCTCTCCACCAGCCCCCAGAAGAGGCCCCCATGACCAACCCCACCGAGCAGCTCGCGGCGTGGAATCAGGCCGCGTACGACGCCGCGATGACCTACGCCCGCGCGAGCCTCACCAGCGCCGAGCAGCTCCTCCGGCTCAACCTCGAGACCGCGCGCGCAACGCTCGACCAGGCGAGCCGCGCCACGCGCGATCTCATGTCGGTCACCGACCCGCAGCAGTTCGTCCAGGCCCGCACGAAGCTCGCGCAGGACAACATGCAGCAGGCGGCCACCTATGCCCAGAGCGTCTATGCGATCGTCAGCCAGGCCCAGCGCGACATGTCGAAGCTCTGGGAGGAGCAGATGAGCCGCGTGTCGAAGGACATGACCGCCGGCGCGGAAACGCTCGGCAAGGGCGCGCCGGGCGCCGAGTTCCAGTCGGCCGCGCTCAAGTCGACGCTCGCCGCGAGCTCGGCGATGATGGAGAGCCTGAACCAGGCCACCCGCCAGTTCGCCGAGCTCTCGGAGACGACCATGAAGGCCGCCGCCGCGCAGATGGTGAAGGGCATCGGCAAGAACTGAGCGGCCCGCACGCTCCCGCAACGCAACGGCCCCGCTCCGGCGGGGCCGTTTTCATGCGTGCTTTCGTCGCCTCGGGCTACTGCATGTGCTGCCCGCCGTTGATGGCGATGTTCGCGCCGGTGACGAACGCCGCCTCCTCCGAGCA
>DATIEW010000830.1:0-2631 GCA_035455585.1 Vicinamibacterales bacterium
CGGACGAGCCGCGCGCGGCTCGCGCCGAGCGCGAGACGCATCGCAATCTCCTGCCGCCGGGCGGTCGCACGCGCGAGCAGCAGGTTGGCGACGTTGAAGCAGGCGATGAGCAGCACGAGGCCGACGACCGTCATCAGCACCGCGCCGCCGAGCGTCAGCGCCTCGCGCAGCCCAGGGAAGATCGTGGCCTGGGCCAGCGGCCGCAGGGTCACGTTGCGCCCCGTGTTCGGCGTCGGGTACTCCTTCTCGAGCGCGGTGGAGATCGCCTTGAGCTGCGACTCGGCCTGCGCCATCGTCACGCCCGGCCGCAACCGGCCGGCGATGTTCATCAGCAACGCCCGCCGATCGTCGAACCATTGCCGGAACGCCGCCGGGAGCACTGTCTGGAACATCATCGACGGGGCCCAGCCGTCCGGGCTGAACAGCGAGTTCACGCCCCTGAAGCCCTCGGGCGTCACGCCAATCACCGTGAAGACCACTCCGTTGATCTTCACCGTGCGGCCAATGGCGGCGTCCTCTCCTCCGAAACGGCGCTGCCAGAATCCGTGGCTCAGCACGACCACCGGTGCGCCGCCTGGGGTGACGTCTTCGTCGGGTGAGAACGTCCGGCCCCGCGCCGCCTGCACGCCCAGCACGTCGAAGTAGTTGCCCGTCGTCAGCTCGAAGAACGCCTGCTGTGGTTCATTGCCGGTGAACACGCTCGCAGGGAGCGGGAACGTATAGCCCGCAAGGCCGCTGAAAGCCTCGTTCTTGTCGCGCAGATCGAGATAGTTGGGCCGCGAGGTCGGGAGCAGGCCTCCGAAGCCGCCGGTCTGGTTCGCATCGGTCGTATACACCGCGACCAGCTCCGACGGCTGCCGGACCGGGAGCGGATTGAGGAACACGGCGTTGATGACGGTGAAGATCGTCGAGTTGGCGCCAATGCCGAGCGCGATCGACAGGACGGCCACCGCCGTCACGCCGGGATTGGCCGCCATCGTGCGGAGCGCGAACCGGAGGTCCTGCAGAAGGGTGTTCATGGGTCTATTAGACGCCTTTCATGGGATGGAGGAAAGGGCCATGTCAGCCGTCCGCCCGAGCCCCTTGGGAATTGGGCGTTGGGAGCTCGGCCGCGCCTTCAGCGGCCGCTCAGTATTTCGACTGCGTCGGGTCGATGCGATCGATCCAGACGAGAATCCCGCCCTCGAGGTTCCTCACGCGCTCGAACCCGTGCTCGCGAAGGAGCCGGACCGCCTTCGCGCTTCGCACGCCGGACCTGCAGTGCACGACGATGTCGGGTGCGGCCTCGCCGCGGGGAACCTCGTCCAGCCGTTTCGGGAGATCGCCCAGCGGGATGAGCACGGAGCCTGGAATGCGGCAGATCTCGAACTCGCGTGGCTCGCGGACGTCGAGGATCCAGACGGGGTCGTGTCGACGGATTCGGTCCGCCAGCGCCTCGACGGTCGTGACGAGCTCCGGTGGGAGTGGAGGCTGCGCCTGGGTGCCCGGCGCCACCCCGCAGAAGTGTTCGTAGTCGATGAGCCGGGTGATCGTGCGCCGCGGGCTGCACACGGCGCAGGCCGGATCGCGCCGCAGCTTCATCGTCCGGAAGCTCATGTCGAGCGCGTCGAGCAGCAGGAGCCGGCCCACCAGGGGCCGCCCCGTGCCGGTGACCAGCTTGATCGCTTCGGCGGCCTGAATGGTCCCGACGATCCCCGGCAGGATCCCGAGCACGCCTCCTTCGGCGCAGCTTGGCACCAGACCCGGCGGCGGCGGCTCAGGATAGAGGCACCGGTAGCACGGACCATCGGCCGCTGCGAAGACCGACGCCTGACCTTCGAACCGGAAGATGCTGCCGTACACGTTCGGCTTGCCCAGCAGCACGCAGGCGTCGTTGACGAGGTACCGCGCTGGAAAATTGTCGGCGCCGTCGATCACGACGTCGTAGTCGCGGATGATGTCCAGCGCGTTCGCGGATGTGAGCGGTCCTTCGTGCGCGACGATGCGGATCGTGGGGTTCAGCTGGGACAGGCGCTCGCGCGCCGCAACGAGCTTGGGGCGGCCGACGTCGGGCGTGCCGTACAGAATCTGGCGCTGGAGGTTGCTGGCATCGACGACATCGAAGTCCACGAGCCCGAGCGTGCCGACCCCGGCGGCGGCCAGATAGAGCGATGCCGGGGAACCGAGGCCGCCGGCGCCCACGCAGAGGATCCGCGCAGCCTTCAGCCTCCGCTGTCCCTCGATGCCGACCTCCGGCATGATGAGGTGGCGGCTGTAGCGCGCGACCTCGTCCTGCGTCAGGTCCGGCAGCGTCTCGGGCACGGCCGCATCCGCTCCGCCGGCAACCGATGGGACGATGCTGATCGTGTCGCGCTCCGAGACGGCGGTGTTCTCGCCCTCGAGGTCACGGATGCTCTCGTCGTTGACGTAGAGGTTGACGAAGCTCCGCAGCCGGCCGTCCTCGCGGAACAGGTGGGGCCTCAGATCGGCGTGGCGCTCGGTGAGGTTGCGCAGCACGTCGCCAACGGTGGGTCCCTCCACCAGCACCGCCGGCTGCTGATCCGTGTAGGGACGCAGGGGCGTGGGGATGAGGATGCGGACTGGCATGGTGAAACTCCTTGTCAACTCCCAATCTCCAACTCCCAACTTTCA
>DATIEW010000831.1:0-8727 GCA_035455585.1 Vicinamibacterales bacterium
AGGGTCGCAAAGGCGGGTCCGGTACACGCGAAAGATCGATGAGGCGCCCATTCGCTCCGAAAAACCGACAGCGCAGGCCGGAGAAACGGCCCGCCGGCGACTTCGACCCCAGCGCGCACAAAACGCGCGCCGGGGGCTGGAGAACCCCGGTCAGTGAGCCCCTGTCAACAGCAGCATGCCGAGCGGGGGCAGCACGAGGCGCAGCGACTGCTGCTGGCCGTGCGACGGAACAGGCTCGGAGTGCACCACGCCCCCGTTGCCGACGTTGCTCCCGCCGTAGATCTCCGAGTCGCTGTTGATGAGCTCACGGTACGCGCCGGCGGCCGGGACGCCGATTCGATAGCCGTAGCGTGGAACCGGCGTGAAGTTGACGAGGACGACCACGAAGTCCTTCGCATCGCGCGACCGGCGGATGTAGGACACGACACTGTTCTCGTTGTCGTTGCAGTCGATCCATTCGAATCCGGACGGCTGGAAGTCGACCTCGTGGAGCGCGCGCCGGCCGGCATACGCGAAATTGAGATCCCGGACGTACCTCCGGAGGCCGCTGTGCAACGGGTCGTCGAGCAGGAACCAGTCGAGTCCCGCGTCGTGGTTCCACTCGCGTCCCTGGCCGAACTCGCCACCCATGAACATCAGCTTCTTGCCGGGGTGGCAGTACATGTGCCCATAGAGCGCACGCAGCGTCGCCGCCTTCTGCCAGTCGTCGCCGGCGATCCTGCCGAACATCGAGCCCTTTCCGTGCACCACCTCGTCGTGTGAAAACGGCAGGATGAAGTTCTCGGAGAACGCGTAGAGCAGCGAGAACGTCAGGTGCCGGTGCTCCCAGCGCCGGTGGATCGGATCCTTGCGGACGTATTCGAGGCTGTCGTTCATCCAGCCCATGTTCCACTTGTAGGTGAACCCGAGCCCGCCGAGCCACGTCGGGCGGCTCACCGACGGCCAGGCCGTCGATTCCTCCGCGACCGTGATGGAGCCCGGCGCCTCCTGGTGCGTGAGCGTGTTCAGCTGGCGGATGAACTCGATCGCGTCCAGGTTCTCGCGCCCTCCGTAGCGGTTGGGAACCCACTCCCCCGCCTTGCGCGAGTAGTCGAGATAGATCATCGACGCAACGGCGTCCACGCGGAGCCCGTCCGCGTGGTATTCCCTCAGCCAGAAGAGCGCGTTGGACAGCAGAAAGCTGCGAACCTCGGTCCGCCCGTAGTTGAAGATGAGCGTGCCCCAGTCGCGGTGCTCACCCTGCCGCGGGTCCGCGTGCTCGTAGAGCGCCGTGCCGTCGAACCACGCGAGCCCGTGGGCGTCCTTCGGAAAGTGCCCGGGCACCCAGTCCAGGATCACACCGAGACCGTTCTGATGGCAGGCGTCGATGAACGCCTTCAGATCCGACGGCGGGCCGAAGCGGCTCGTCGGCGCGAAGAATCCCGTCACCTGGTAGCCCCACGACCCCGAGAACGGGTGCTCCATCACCGGCAGCAGCTCGATGTGCGTGTAGCCCATCTCCTTCACGTAGGGGATCAGCCGCCCCGCGAGCTCGAGGTAGGTGAGATGCCGACCGGCCCCGTCGTGTTCGCGAGCCCATGACCCCAGGTGAACCTCGTAGATCGCCATGGGCCGGTCCAGCCACGAATTGAGCGACGCCCGATCGCGCATCCAGTCCTGATCCCGCCACTCGTGATCGATCTGAGAGATGATCGATGCCGAAAGCGGCGGCACCTCGAACGCGAAGCCATAGGGGTCCGCCTTGATGAGGACCTCGCCCTGCCGGGTCCGCAGCTCGAACTTGTATCGGTGGCCGACCTGCGCGGCCGGAATGTAGATCTCCCAGACGCCGCTCGACCCGAGCCGCCGCATCGGATGGACGCGGCCGTCCCACTCGTTGAAGTCGCCGACGACGCTCGCGCGGCCGGCGTTGGGGGCCCAGACGGCGAAGTGGGTGCCCGTGCTGTCGCCTATCTGGCGCGCGTGCGCGCCGAGGCGCTCGTAGATGCGCGTGTGCCTGCCCTCGCCGAACAGGTAGAGGTCGTAATCGGAGATGACGCGGCCGTAGCGGTACGGATCGTCGATCTCCCGCGTCGCGCCGTGCCGGCCGACCGCGCGAAGCCGGTAATCGATGACCTCTGCCACGCCGGGAACGACCGCCTCGAACACGCCAGCCTGGTGGCGCCGGACCATCTCCACCTCGGCGCCATCGGGGCGCACTACGCTGACCCGATCGGCGAAGGGCAGGCAGACACGTATCACGAGCCGGCCCTGCTCGACGTGCGGGCCGAGAAAAGAAAACGGATCGTCGTGACGGGCCGAGGCAATCGCCTCGAGGTCGTTGTTCGCTGATATCCTCATGCTCCATTCTCCGGTAACGACGCGGCTGCCGGCCGCCGGCCGCCGTCCTGGACGGCGAGCCAGTCACGCCGCTCGGACTCGTCGGGCCGGTCGCCGGGCCCGCCAAGCGAGGTGACGCCGGCGTATTGATAAACAGGACACCAGCCGACGATCCCCGACAGCGCGGTGACGGTGCCGGCAAGGGCAGCAGGCCAGCGCGTGCCGCGCGGCAGAGAGTTCGCGTACGCGAGGAGCGCCAGGCCGGCAGCCATCCGCGCGAGCCGCTCGAGATCGCCGACGTTCTGCGCCTCCATGAGGTCGTGCGCTTCGTCCGGCGTGAGCACCGACAGCTCGATGAGCGCCCCGGTCAGCGCCCGGTTGTCCGGCTCGACGAGTGGTTTGCTTCCCCTGCCCAGATCGATGATGGGCGTGCGGCGCTTCCCCGCGTTGAGGGCCTTCGCCCGTTCAAGAGCGTCGAGGTCCTCGTCGACGTTCCGGTAGCTGTACGCCACGCCCAGCCGGCGGAGATGCCGCCGGGCGCGCCGCGTGTCCTCGCACCAGTCGGCGCCGAAGACGGTGATCACGGGATCGGTGGCTCCAGTCATAATGCTGCCAGCAGGCTGGCGGCCGTCAGCGCAAGCGCGCCCACGAGCAGTGATGGCGCGAGCGTCGCCGCGCGGTGCGTGAAGATCGACGTCTCCTCGGCGCTGTCCCCGGACCACGCCGACAGCGCCTGCCATGCCACGAAGGCGGAACCCAGCGACGCGATCGCGCAGATCCAGCCGGCGGCGAGCAGCAGGCGAGGAAGGCCCTCCCGCATGCCTGGCAGCCACGCTCCCAGAATCGCGGACAGCGCCCACGTTCCGACCGCCGTGACCGCCACGAGCCGAAGCTGCCCGACGACCCGATCGGCCGCCTGGCGCCGCAGCTCGGTTCTCATCGCCGCCTCGGCCCGACGCCGCTCGGCCTCGATCTGGGATCGTTCGAGCTCCAGCCGCGCGCTGTCCCGATCGAAGGCCTCCTTCAGCGCGGCGACGACGACCCCGGCGAGCCCTGCCTCGAGCTGACCGAACCCGCCGGCCCCTCCGACCGTGAGCGGCGCGGCGTCCTCTTCTTTCTGGGGACGACGCCTGCGCGCGGACAACTCCACGAGGCCGCCGATCACGTCGAGCACGCGCATCCATTGCACAAAGGCCATTGCCCCCAGCTTATGGACACACGGGAGCCGGATCAAGCACGGCCAGGTGTCAGGGCCGGCGCGCCGCGCCGAAGACCTTTTCGAGCTCGAACGGCGTCGTGACGTCGAGCTGGTCGTAGCGGCAATCGGGCGGACGCCTGTCGGGGCGCCAGCGCAGGAAGATGGCCGCGTGGCGGAAGCGGTCGCCCTGCAGGTGATCGTACTTGACCTCGCACACGCGCTCGACCCGCAGCGGCTCCCACGAGAGGTCCTTCCCGGCGCTCCACCGGCTCTGAACGCCCGGCATCCGGCCGCTGCCGGCACCGCCTGCAGACGCCCATTCGCGCCACGGATGATCCTCCAGCGCGTCTCGGCGCAGCGGCGCGAGCTCGGACGCGAGCTGGCGGCGGGCGGCCATCGTGAAAGACGAAGTGACGCCGACGTGCTGCAGCCTGCCTTTTCCGTCGTACAAGCCGAGCAGGAGGGAACCCACCGCGTCGTTGCCGCTCTTGTGCCACCTGAAGCCGGCAACCGCGCAGTCAGCCGTCCGCGCGTGCTTGACCTTGATCATCGCGCGCCGTCCGGGCTGGTAGGGCGACCGGGCCGGCTTGGCGATCACGCCGTCAAGTCCCGCCCCCTCGAACCGGGTCAGCCACTCCAGCGCGGTCGAGCGATCGCGCGTCATGGGCGTCAGGTAGATTGGCGGCTCGACGTCCGCAAGCAGCTCCTCGAGACGCTCCCGCCGCTCGTGTTGAGGCAGGTCGCGGATGTCGAGGCCGTCGACCGCCAGGAGATCGAATCCGACGAACGACGAAGGAGTCTCCCTGGCTAGTCTGGCGGCGCGCGACGCCGCCGGGTGAAGCCGGAGTTGGAGCGCGTCGAAGTCGAGCCCGGCGGGCGTCGCAATCACGATCTCGCCGTCGAGCACACACCCCGCCGGCAGCTTCTCGAGGCACGCGTCGTGCAGCTCCGGAAAGTACCGATCGAGCGGCCGCAGGTCCCGGCTCTGTATGAACACGTCCGCGGCACCCCGGAAGACGATCGCACGGAAGCCGTCCCACTTCGGCTCGTACAGGAACGCGCTGCCCGAAGGCAGCTCGTCGGCGAGCTTTGCGAGCATGGGTTCGATCGGGGGCGGGATCGGGTAGCGTGCCGGCATCAGCCTCCCCCGGCCGGACGGGCGCCGTCATACAGCCGATCGAGCAGGCGATCGATCCCGGCGTCCTTGCGGTAGCCCTCGAGCAGCCAGCGGCCGACGGCGACGGAGGCCGGAGCCGCTCCGCCATCGACGCAGGCAGCGAGCCACGTCCTGACGCCTTCCAGGTCTCCAAGCCCCAGGCGGACCGACAGGTGCGCGACCGGCACGATGTATTCGCCGCGGCTCTGCCGCTCGTCGAGTTCCACGCCGAGCCGTCGCGCGTCGTCGAGCCGTCCCGCGCACCCGTACACCATGCCGAGCACGCCGATGTAGACCGGCGCCCGCGTGCGCGCCACGACCTGCTCGGCCGCGGCCAGAGCCTGGTCGTGCCGCCCCTCCATGAGGAGCCCGATCGTCTGCGGCCAGCGGGGGGCGAGCGACTCGGGATGCAGCTCGAGCGAGCGCGCGGCGTGCCGCTCGACCGCGACTACGTCCCCCATCATGCAGGAGGCCGACGCGGCGAGGAAGTGAACCAGGGACGAATGAGGGTCCAGCTCGAGCGCGCGGGCCAGGCGGCGCCGCGCCTCTTCATACTCATACTCGGTTGTCAGGAACAGCGCGAAGTACGCCTCGAAGATCGCCGTCGCGGGGCTCAAACGAATCGCTTCGAGGAAGTGGCGGCGCGCCGATCTCCAGTGGCGCTCGAAGTAGAAGTCGTACAGCGCCCTCGCGAAGTGCGCCTCCGGCAGCCCGGGATCGAGCGCCAGGGCCCTCGTGACCGCGTCCAGCGCGCGCGGCTGCGTGTGCTCCAGGGGCGTCCAGCCGTAGACGCGCAGGATCGAATAGCAGTCGGCCAGGCCTGCATACGCCAGGGCGTACCGGGGATCGAGCGCGATCGCCTGCTCGAAATAGCGGATGGCCATGCCGAACACCGCCGGCGACCGCTGATTCCAGAAGTAGCGCCCTTTCAGGTACAGGTCGTACGCCCGGAGATTCTCCGTCGGGCGGCGTACAGCGGCCCGCGCTTCGCCGGCGAGCGTCGGGACCAGCGCGGAGACGATCGACTCGACGATCTCGTCCTGAACGGCGAACACGTCGGCAAGCTCCCGGTCGTACCGCTCGGACCAGATATGACATCCGTCCTCGACGTTCGTGAGGTGCACGGTGATGCGCAGCCGGGAGCCTGAGCGGCGGACACTGCCTTCGACGATCGCGCCGACGCCCAGCTCATGACCGATGTTCCGGATGTCGGCCTGGCGGCCGCGGAACCGGAACGACGAGGTTGGCGAAGCCACGCGCAGCCCCGACAGCCGCGTCAGCGCGTTGACGAGATCTTCGGCCAGGCCGTCGCTGAAGTAGTCGGTATCGGGTCCGGCGCTCAGATTGACGAACGGCAGCACCGCAATCGAGTCCGGTCTCGCGGCGTCGGCTGCCGTGATCGAGGCCGACCGGATGTCGGACACCGATTCGAGGGCCTGTGCAAGGTCGCGTGCGGACTGGAATCGAAGGGCCGCGTCCTTCGCGAGGCACCGCCGGACGACGCCTGCGAGGGCCGGCGGGGTGCCGGCGTCGAAGACGAGCGCGGAAGCCGGCTCGGTCAGGATGGCGCTGATGGTGTCGGCCGGCGATGCGCGCTGGAACGCGCGCCGGCCGGTGAGCATCTCGTAGAGAATCGCGCCGACCGCGAAGATGTCGGCCCGGTGGTCGGCATCGAGTCCGCGCACCTGTTCGGGCGACATGTAGCCAGGCGTTCCCAGCACCGTGCCGGGCAGCGTCTGCGAATGCGTGATCGCCTCATCGACCCGCCCGGGCAATTCGACGTGCTTCGCGAGCCCGAAGTCCAGGATCTTGACCAGCCCGTCGGCGGTGATGAAGACGTTGTCCGGCTTCAGATCGCGATGGACGATGCCCCTGGCGTGTGCGGCGGCAAGGCCGGCGGCAAGCTGCAGGGCGACCTCGATCGTGCGCTCGGCGGTCATCGGACCCCGTTCGAGGTGCGAGCGCAGCGTCCCGCCGTCGAGGAGCTCGGTCACGAGAAACGCGACAGGGCTCACGCCAACGTCGAAGATCGCCACGACGTTCGGGTGGGAGAGCGCCGCCACGGCGCGCGCCTCCTGTTCGAACCGGCGCAGGCGCCCCGGGTCGGAGGCCGCTTCCTCGGGGAGCACCTTCACCGCCACCTCGCGACCGAGGCGCGGATCGCGCGCCCGGTAGACCTCGCCCATCCCGCCGGCGCCAAGCGGCGTCACGATCTCGTACGGTCCCAGGCGGCTGCCAGCAGCGAGCGGCATGTGTCGGGTCTCAAGCGTATCAGACCGCAAACTCCCAACTGCCAACGCCCAACTCTCAATTCTCAACGGCACGATACCCAACGTTCGAGCGCCCGGTTTGGGAGTTCGAAGTTGGGAGTTGAAAGTCGGATTTCGCGGAAGTGTCTGGTCCATTTCAGATCTGTCATCACATTTCGGCCGCCTGCCAGCAACGCGTTCGTCCGGCTCGCTAAAGGCCTGAAGAATCGAGCAATTCGACGCGAAGACACGAGATCCGTACGGGGCACGGCTCTTGCCATTTTCGCGCGCGAGAAAGGGCTTCTCATGCGCCTGACCCAGCGAACACTGTTCTCGACCGCACTGCTCGTCCTGATCGCCTGCACGCCGCTGCACGCGCAGACGCTCGTGTGGGATCCGAATTCAGAGTCGGATCTCGCCGGCTACCGTGTCCACTACGGCGAGCAGTCGGGCAAGTACACGAACGTCGCAGACGTGGGCAAGAACACGCAGTTCCAGCCCCAGGGATTCGACTGGTCGAAACGGTGGTTCTTCGCCGTGCAGGCATACAACACAAGCGGCCTCGTGAGCGCGCTGTCGACCGAGGTCGAATGGGTACCTGATCCGGTGACGAAGATCACGGGTCTCACGGCAAGCACCGGCTATCCGCTGCTCACCGGGCAGTCCACGACGTGGACGGCGACCGCGATCAGCAACCTCGGCCCGGTCGAGTACCGCTTCTGGTTGTACAAGAAGGCAGCCTGGGTGCTGGCGCAGGATTACAGCCCCGCCAATGCCTACACCTGGACGCCGCAGCCTTCGGACGTCGGGGAACCGTATACCGTGCAGGTCTGGGCGCGCACCGTCGGAGCGGCGGCCCAGTACGAAGCCTACCTCAGCACGCCGGTCTTTGCCGTCACGGCCTCGCAGTTCCAATTGTGGGCCGACGTCGACTTCCCGACGCCGCCGGCGAACCAGGTCACGTGGACGGCGCAGCTCGCCTCCGCTCCGGCGGTCGAGCACGAATACCGGTTCATGGTCTGGAGCCAGAACAGCGGCGCCTGGACCGCGTTCCGCGAGTACGCGACGAGCAACCAGGCGCAGTGGACGCCAGCGTCCATCGACAAATACGCCGTCGAAGTGTGGGCACGGAAGGTCGGAAGCTCGGCCCAGTACGAGTACAGGACCAGCTCGGGCGTGTTCGACGTCTCCCGGACTCCGCTGCAGATGACGGGCCTCTTCGTCGACTCGGCCTTCCCGGCGCCGACAGGTGCTTCCATCACGTGGACCGCGCGCGTGAAAGGGGGAATGTCCGGGCCGATCCAGTACCAGTTCTGGCTCTACTCGGTCAACACGGGCTGGAAGATCGCACAGCCGTATGGACCGAGCTCGACCTTCAGGTGGACCACCGCGTGGGACGACGCCGGAGACCACGTGCTCCAGGTGTGGGTGCGAAGCAACGGTTCGACAGCGGCGTATGAGGATTGGCGTGGAACCGGCTGGTTCACGATTCAGAAGGCAGGCCTGAACCTCACAACGGCAACGCTCTTCCCCGCTGCGCCGGGGAGCCACGTGAAGTGGTTCGCGGAAGCGGCTGACACCTCGGTCAACTTCGAATACCGCTTCTTCTTCTACTCCTACGACACGGCGTCCTGGACGCTCGGCCAGCCGTACTCGACGCAGCAGACGTGGACCTGGATTCCGACGATCACGGGCAGCTACGCGGTGCAGGCCCACGCGCGACAGGTCGGTTCGACGGCTCCATTCGATCTGTATCGCTCGTCGCCCAGGTTCGACATCGCGCAGGGGCCGGTGCAGGTCAAGTC
>DATIEW010000832.1:0-4578 GCA_035455585.1 Vicinamibacterales bacterium
CCGGTCGAGCATGATGCGCGAGGCGCCGAACGTGTTCGTGATCAGGCAGTCCGAGCCGGCATCGGCGTACGCACGCTGGATCGCCAGGACCTTCTCCGGCGCGTCGAGATTCCAGGCCTCGCCGCAGCCGCCGGGCGGCAGACCCGCCTGCTGGAGCTGGGTCCCCATCGCGCCGTCGCCGACGAGCACGCGGTGGCGGATCGCGTCGAGCAGCGTCACGCCGGGCCTCGCCGGAAGCGGCACGCTTCCAGATCGCAGCGGGTGCAAGGGTTGCCGCTGCCGCGCGCGCCGAGCGGCACGACGGCGAGCAGCGAGTGCCGCGGCTTCAGCATGCCGGAGCGCAGCATCTCGACGTCCAGCGCCAGCGGGGCCACGTGCGCGAAGAGCGTCCGCTGCTCCTCGAAGGGGAGGGTGCCGCAGCCGGGACTGCGGTAGGGTCCCAGCTCGCGTGCGAGCCGCTCCACGACCGCTGCGGCATAGCGGTCGAGGAAGTACGCTTCGTCCACCTGGTCGGCCGCCCACAGGCGATCGACTTCCCGTTCGACCTCCGGTCCGGCGCTGAGGACGGCGATCTTCATCGCGTCGAGATCCCTGGTGTACACGCGCGGCCGGCCGTGATCCCGATACCAGTGCGCCGCCTGAACCGCCCGGGCGCGAACGTCTCCCTCGAGCGGCCGGCCCCAGGGATAGCCGAGCAGCCGCGCGTACTCGCGCTCATCGCATCCTTCGGGTACGAGCGTGGTCGGCGAGGCGCCCGGGTCGCCGCTCAATGAATGACCTCCGATCCGATCGGCACGAACTGGCAGCCTTCGACGAAGAAGTCGAAGAACCGCGGATGCGTCTCGAGCTCGATGTGCTCGACGCGCCGGACGAGCGTCTCCAGTTCGCGCCGGGCGGTTTCCGACAGCAGCACGGCCGCGGCGCCTTCCAGCGCCGCATTGCCGACACGCACGATCTTCTCGTCGGGCAGGTCGGGAATCAGCCCGATCCGGCGCGCAGCCGCGGGATCGAGGTGCAGAGCGAACGCGCCGGCGAGATAGAACCGATCGATCCGATCGAAGCCGATGCCGAAGACGTCCTGGAGGATGCGCAGGCCCGCGACGTTGGCCCCCTTCGCCTGGGCCAGCTCGTTGACGTCGCGTTCGGTGAACACGACCGGCTCGCGAGACGGGGACTGAAGATCCCGCTCTGCGGAGTCCGCCGGATGGACATGGAAACTCTCCAACCCGTCGGCGAAGCGTCCCTGCGCGTTCATGCGCCCGGTGCGCACGAGTTCCGAGAGCAGATCCACCAGCCCCGATCCGCAGATCCCCCCCGGGGCTCCCCCTCCAATCACCTCGATCATGACATCGCCATCGTCTCGAATCGCGACGCGCTCGATCGCGCCCTCGAGCGCCGGCATGCCGCACAGCACTCCGCCTCCCTCGAACGCGGGACCGGCCGGACACGACGCCGCGACGAGCCGGTCGCGGTTGCCCATGATGATCTCGGTGTTGGTGCCGACGTCCATCAGTACCGAGATCTCTCCCTGCTCCGCGATCCCGGTCGCAAGCAGCCCGGCGGCCGCGTCTGCGCCGACGTGGCTGCCGATGATCGGCAGCCCGTACACCTGCGCTTCGGGATGGACTTCGAGACGCAGCCGCTTCGCCAGCTTCATCAGCGACGTCGTCTCGCGCAGCCCCTGCCGAAGCTCGTGTTCGGTCAGCGAGCAGTACGGCTTCTGTCCGATCGAGTGCACGTCGAGACCGAACAGCAGGTCCCGCATCGTCGTGTTCGCCGCCACGGTCAGGTATCGCACGCTCTCCGGCGGCACCGGGAAACGGTGTATAGCCTGTCTCAGGTAGCCCAGCAGCGTGCGCTGCAGCAGGCGTCCCCTGTGATCGGTGTCGTACCGGATCCGCGCCATGATGTCGGACCCGCCGAAGCGCTGCGGGTTCTCGAAGGACTGGCTGCCCACCGGCTCTCCGGTGGACAAATCGAAGAGCCGCAGCGCCACCGTCGTGGTTCCGAGATCGACGGCGATTCCCCAGCCGTCGGCGACGGGCGGATCGTGCCGGCGCAACAGGGGCGGCAGCTCCCGGGCCTCGTCGACGATGCGCAGCGCGCCGCGTCGCATCGTGTGACAGCGGATCGTGCCGTCCTTCTCGGCGTGCGTGCGGCAGGCGAGCCGGAAGCGCTCGCCAAGATGGGCTTCCTGGCGCGTTCGCGCGGAGAGCAGCTCCGCCCCTTCCTCGATCTCCAGAATGCACTCGCGACACTTGCCCTGCTTGATGCATGAGGTCGGCACCTGCAGGCCGATGCTTTCGGCGCAGTCGAACAGCGAGCCTCCTGGCACGTCCACCGTCCTGCGGTGATCGATGAAGATCTCCCTCATCGAACGTGGGCCTCTCTGCGTGCGGCGACCAGCCGCTTGAACAGCTCGACGGCGCTGGCGGCGTCCGCCGCGTAGCCGTCGGCGCCGATGTCCGCCGCGAACTTCTCGGTGACCGGCGCGCCGCCAATGGCAATCTTCACGTTCACGCCCTTCCCGCGCACGGCGTCGACCACGGTCTTCATGTAGATCATCGTGGTGGTGAGCAGCGCGCTCATGCCGAGGATGGCAGCGCCGTGCTGGGTCACGGCGGCGATGAACTCGTCGGCGCTCGTGTCCGTGCCCAGATCGACGATGGTGAAGCCCGCGCCCTCGGCCATCATGCCGACGAGGTTCTTGCCGATATCGTGCAGATCGCCCTTCACCGTTCCCATGACGACGGTGCCCCGGCTGCCGGCGTCCTTGCGCCCGGTCAGGAGCGGACGCAGGACCTCCATCCCCGCCTTCATCGCGCGCGCGGCGAGCAGCACCTCGGGCACGAAGATGCGATTGTGCTTGAAGTCCTCGCCCACCACCCGCATGCCGGCGATGAGCCCGTCCTCGAGGACCTCGTCCACCGGCCTCCCCTCGGCGAGCGCCTGCTCGGTCATCGCCCTGACCTCCTTGTGCCTGCCTTCGAAGAGCAACTGGTTCATCACGGCGTAGTCGATCACGGCCTCTCACTCGAATGCGGGCAGGTTCACGTCCCTGTCGTGCGCGGTCTTCTGGAAGAGATCCCGGATCTCGGCGTGCAGCTTCCGATCCAGCGGCTCGAGGTCGTAGTTCTCCAGGCACTCCTCCAGCACGTCGCGGGCGCGATCCCGGAAGGTCTTGCTCCCCTGGCCCTTCCACTGATCCCAGTTCGTGCGGTCGATCATCGGGCCTGGCAGGTACAGCTCCTCGGGCCAGTGCTCCAGCGTGTGCTCCGACATCATGAGGTGCTTGTCGCGCACCAGCTCCTCCATCAGCGGCAGCGCCGGAAAGTCGTCGCGCACCTCCACCGGCCGGATGAAACGCTTCGCGTGCGCCACCAGCTCGTCGTCGAACGCGAGCTTCTCGAGGCTGAAGCAGTTCACGTAGTCGAGCATGCCCGGGCCGGAGACCGAGTTGATGCCGGCCAGCGCGGCGAGGAATGCGCCGGTTCCGGACTCGAAGCCTGCCTGAGGATCGTTGAACTTCGAGTCAGAAAGCGCCATGTAGGCCTGCGACGGCAGCTTCAGATGCTTCGCGACCTGGGCGTAGCCGCAGTACACCTGCAGCGCTTCCACGGCGGTCATCGGATTGGTCATCAGCCGCATGTGGAAGCTCGCGGGCGCCCCGCCGAAAATCACCGGCGCGCCCGGCCGGACGCGCTGCGCGATCACCAGCCCGCTGACGACTTCCGCCGTGTGGAGAACCAGCGCGCCGATCGGGGTCGTCGGCGAGATCATGCCGAGCAGCAGCACGGGCACGACCTCGATCGGAATGCCCCATTCCGCGCAGTCGATGATGTTCGAGATCGGATCCTCGCCCCAGCGGAGCGGAGTGTTCGGACAGCAGGTGAAGATCCCCATCGGCCGCGCGGCGAGATCCTCCCGGCCTTCCCGGAAGAAGCTCATGATCTGCCCCATCCGCGGCACGCCGAAGTGCGTGAACGCGCCCGAGACGACCGGCCGCGTCGAGAACGAGAGCACCATGTAGAGGCGCCAGGCGTCGGCGATGTCCTGCGGAACGTCCCTCGGAATGAAGGCAGTGGAGAGATAGTCGATGTTCTTCAGGCCATGGGCGATCCTGACGTACTCGACGAAGTCCTTCGACCCTCCCTCGCGGATCTCCTGGGTGCGCCGATCGAGGATCCGGAGCGCCGACGAGGCCGGCACGAAGTGGACGCGATCGCCCTCGAGCGTGGCCGCCGGCGCGCCGCCGCGGTCGTACAGGGTGATCGACGAGGGAGCCGCCGCGAGCGCCGCTTCCGTCACCCCCCGGGGAAACGTGATCCGATGCGTGTCCCTGTCGCCCGTCAGTCCAGCGTCGATCAGCCGATCGAACGCGTGCGGGTTCTCCACGAGCACCCCGATCCGCTCGAGCACGGAAAGCGCCTGATCGACCACCTTCTCGACGGTGTCGTGCTCGAGGATGGAAAGCCTTGGCCTCAATGCGCCTCCACGATCGCTCCAAGGCCGGAGTATAACCTAGCGATCCGACGCCTCTGGCGGGTGGACAACAGGAGATCGCGAGATCAGGAGAGA
>DATIEW010000833.1:0-2120 GCA_035455585.1 Vicinamibacterales bacterium
CACCATGCCGAGCAGCGGCGCGACCACGATGAAGGACGTGGTCTTGATGATCCCCGGCGCGAGCAGGGGATCGGTGCCGGCCTTGGCGACGGTGGCGCCGATCATGCCGCCGATAAGCGCGTGCGAGGACGACGACGGCAGGCCGTAGTACCAGGTGATGAAGTTCCAGCTGATGGCGCCAATCAGCGCGCCGAAGATGACGTGGTTGTCGACGACGGCGGGGTCGACGATGCCTTTGCCGACGGTGGCTGCGACCTTGAGCTCGAACAGCAGGATCGCGACGAAGTTGAAAAATGCCGCCCAGATGACGGCCTGGTATGGCTTCAGGACGCCGGTGGATACGACCGTTGCAATCGAATTCGCGGCGTCGTGGAAGCCGTTCATGAAGTCGAATGCCAGCGCGACGATGACCAGCATCGCGACGACCGCGGTGACCGTCCCCGGGTCCACGGCGGTTCAGCCGTTCTCGAGCACGACGCCCTCGATCACGAGCGCGACGTCCTGGCACTTGTCGGTGGTGAGCTCGAGCAGCTCGTAGACGGCCTTGAGCTTGATGAGCTGGCGCGTGTCCTTTTCCTCGCGGAACAGGCGCGAGATCGCCGAGCGCATGACGCGGTCCGCATCGGACTCGAGCGCGTCGAGTTCCTGGCAGATCTTCAGGATGGCCTGGCCGTTGTCCATCGACGACAGCTGGGTGACGGCATCGTGCACTTTCTGGCAGGAAAGCTGCACCAGATTTGCGAGGTGACGCACTTCGGCCGTCAGCGAGTGCACGTCGTACAGCGTCAGCGACTCGGCCGTGTCCTGGATCAGGTCGAGGATGTCGTCCATGCGCTGGATCAGCTTGTTGATCTGGTCGCGGTCGAACGGCGTCACGAAAGTGTTGTGCATGAGCGCCACGGTCTGGTGCGTGACCGTATCGGCGTCGTGCTCGATCTTCTGGATTTTCGCGACATATTCGTCGCGCCGGCCATTGTCGGAGTAGCCGGACAGCATCTCCACGAGCGCGGCGGCGCCCTGGACCACGAGCGAGGCGTGCTGGTTGAAGAGCGCGAAGAACTTGCGCTCCTGCGGCATGAGCGTGGAGAGCAGGCGCACAGCGATTCCTCCGCCCAACCGGACCCGGGCGCGCATTGTACGCACTCGCGGCCCCGGCTGCGGTATCGTTCGTGCATGAACATGCCAGCCCGCGCCGCGGCGCTTTGCGCCGGTTGCCTCGGCTTCCTGGTGGCGTTGCCGGCGTTGCCGGAGGACGCAGACACGGAGGTGGCCCGCCTCGTCGCGGAGCTGGGCCTGCGCGAATCCACGGTCGCCGTGCGCGACCGCCCGGGCTGGTCGGCGCCGCGCAAGGTGGTGCTCATGGGCGCGGATGCGGCGCGAGTCGCCTGGATGCAGGAGGTGGCGCCCGGCGTCACGCTCGTCGGCGCGGCCGACCGCGCCGCGGCCGTACGCGAGGCCATCGGCGCCGACGCGGTGATCGGCGAGTGCGTGCCGGAAGTGATCAATGCCGGCGCGCGCATCCGCTGGGTGCAGCGCATGTATGCCGGCGTCGAGCGCTGCGTCGCAATCCCGGCGTTCGCTGAGCGCGGCATCCTGCTCACGAACATGCAGAAGGTCGCCGGCTCCGTGATGGCGGAGCACGTACTGGCTCTGATGTTCGGGATCACGCGCGGGCTCGCCAGCTACGTTCCGGCCCAGGCCGAGGGCGAGTGGGCCGACGAGGCCGTGCCCGAGAGCCGGCTGTGGGAGGTGAAGGGCCGCACGATGCTGGTCGCCGGACTCGGCGGCATCGGTTCCGAGGTTGCCAAGCGCGCGCACGCGCTCGGCATGACGGTGATCGCGACGCGCAACTCCGGCATCGACGGTCCGAACTACGTCGCGGAAGTCGGCCTGCCCGACAAGTTGCTGCCCTTCGCGGGCCGCGCGGACGTCATCGTCAGCACGCTGCCGCTGACGCCGGAGACCAGGGGGCTGATGAACAAGTCCTTCTTCGATGCCGCGAAGCGCGGCGCGCTTTTCATCAACGTCGGCCGCGGCGCCAGCGTGGTCACGGCGGACCTGGTCGCGGCGCTGGGGGACGGCCGCATCGGCGGCGCGGGCCTCGACGTGACCGACCCCGA
>DATIEW010000834.1:0-9016 GCA_035455585.1 Vicinamibacterales bacterium
CTTCAATGGTGACCGGAGCCGGGCGCTCGGTTCTGGGGCTGCCATTCAAAACGGCCGCGGCGTTCACGATCCTCTTTCTCGCCGCTGCTGGAACCTACGCGGCATTGTGGCGGGACGCGCCGGTCATGCAGGGCGACTCGGCGCAGTACCTCGAGGTGGCGGCCGATCTGTCGGACTTCCGCCTGGATCGGCTTCACGACCGAGCGCCGGGGTATCCCGTGCTGCTGCTGCTCACCGGGTCCAGCACCCAGCCTTCGCGGTTGTTGTTCCATACCTCCCTGCTGCTGCATTTCGCTTCCATCTGGCTGCTCGCGATCGCGCTCGCTGCCGCTGAAGTCCCGGGATCGTGGCTGGTGGTCTTCTGCTGTGCGCTGATCCTGCCGCCCTACGTCGAGCCGGCCGCGTTCGTCATGACCGAGAACCTCGGTCAGTTCATGCTGGCCGTCGCGTTCGTGTGCCTCGTGCTCTGGTTCACGAGTCGGAGGAAGCTGGCGCTGGTGGCGGCCGCCGTGGCGGTGGCATGCAGCGGTCTCACCCGGCCCGTGTACCAGGCGCTCGCGCCGGCGCTGGCCGCGTCTCTCTTCCTGATGCCCGGCGTGCTCGGTCAGGCTGGCGGTGCCAGGTTCAGCCGCGCCAAGGCTGCCGGCACGGGCGGGGCGCTGATTGCGGGATCGCTCCTGATCATCGGCAGCTTCGCGTGGCTGAACCATTCGAAGTTCGGCTACTTCGGGGTCTCGCCCCTGCTCGGGTTCCACCTGACCACGAAGACGATTCTGCTGGCGGAGCGCCTCCCGGACGAGTACGCAGTCGTACGCGAGATTCTCATACGCGAGAGAGCCGCCGAGCTCGTCAAGCCGGGCAGCACCCATTCCGGGGCGCAGACCATCTGGGAGGCGAGGTCCGAGCTGTCAGCGGCGACCGGCATGTCGACGGCCGAGCTGTCGAGCTACCTGCTGCGCATGAACATCGCGCTGATGCGCAGGGCCCCGTTGGAGTACCTCCAGGACGTCGCCCGATCGATGTCGACGTACTGGTTCCCTGCCACCGGCTCACTGGCGAGCACGCGCACGACCGGGCTTCGATGGCTCTGGACGTCGGTTCACTTCGTTCTCGTGAGTGGCCTGTTCCTGCAGCTTGCGGCGCTCGGCGGACTCGCGGTGTTCGACCTCAGCAGGCGGCTTGCCGGATTGCGCGCCGCGGCCACTGCACAGATCAGGGTCACCGCGCCGCAGGCGATTGCGTACCTCCTGGCTGGCGTCATCGTGTTCTACACGATGATCCTGACGTGCCTGCTCGATATTGGAGAGCCGCGGCAGCGTCGGCCCACCGACGTGCTGTTCATCTTCATGTGTTTCCTGGGCGCGTACATCTGGCGGCAGACTCTGTCGGCGGATTCCGCACGGTCCCGGCCGGCCGGTCCGGTTGCGTGATGAGGGAGGTCGAGCACGTACCGTTTCGCGTCCCCGTGTCATGATTCGACGGTGAGGAAGACCGCAGTGACGACAGCGGGCCCCGTGGGGCACACCGGCGCCATGGCGAGCGAGTCGCGCTGGCCGCTGTGGGTTTCGCTCCTCATCGTCCTTGCCGTGTTCACCCTGCGGCTCCCGAACGTCGTCCAACCCATGGGCCCCGACCAAGGCGTGTACACGACGATCGGCTGGGGCCTTCAGAGTGGTCTCGCGCTGTATCGCGACCTCTGGGAGCAGAAGCCGCCAGGCATCTACCTGACCTACCTGCTCGGCTTCGTCCTGTTCGGCAGCCGGACGAGCTCCTACTTCTGGATGGACTATCTCGCCGCCGCGCTGGCGGTGCTTTTCGTTTTCGACATCGGCCGCCGTCTCGTCACCCTGCGCTTCGGCGCGGTGGCTGCGGCCCTCGCCGCGATCGGAACGCTGCCCGCCGCCAGACATGGCTACGGGGGCTTCCTCGAACGGTCGGTCACCGAGACGTTCGTCATCCCGCTCGCTGCCGCCGCCGCCTGGTGTGCGGTGATGGCGTTCAGGAGCACCCGGGATCGGTGGTCGTTCGCCGCCGGCGTGTTCATCGGCGTCGCCGCCGTCTACAAGCAGACGGCGTTGATCTACTGGCCCGCGCTGGCGGTGTGGACGTGGTTCGTGGCGGATGCCCCCCGGGCGCGTCGATTCGCGTCGTACGCGATGGCGGGCCTCGTCATCGCTCCCTGCCTGGCGTTCGCATGGCTGTGGGCCGAGGGCGTGCTGGGCGACGCCTGGATCGCCCTGGTGGAGTACAACCTCGCGTACCTCGCCATCGGCGATCACGGATTCCTGTACAGCGTGGACCGGTTCGCGCACGAGGTCTGGCGGCGGATGAAAACGGACGAGGTCTGGGCCTTCGGCAGCCTGAGCGCCTTCGTCGCGGTGCTCGCGTGGAGGCGGCGCTCGACGAGCGCGGGGCAGGCAGCCCTGCTGGGAATCGCCTGGCTGGGCGCCGCGCTGACCGCCACGCTCGCCAACGGTCCACGGTTCTTCACGACCTACTTCATGCCCTCGCTGGTTCCGCTGTCGCTGCTCTCGGCATGGCTGATCCACCAGACGCTCGCCCTGGGCCGCCGCGAGAAGGCGGTCGCCGTCCTTCTGCTGGTCGTATTCACGGGCGCGATGCTCGCGCGATCGGGATCGGCGACCCGATTCGTCGACGCGACCAGCTGGGACACGCGGTACCTCTTCGGCCATACCACCCGGCAGGAGTACCTCGATCGCTTCCGATCGCGGGCGACGAAGGCGTTTTCGGCGGCCGACAACGACCGGCTCGCCGACTACATCCGCACACGCACAGAGCCCGACGATCGCATCTTCGTGTTCGGCATGACCGCGGGCACCTACTTCACGAGCCGCCGCCTGCCCGCGAGCCGCTTTCTCTGGGCGTATCCCGCCGTTTCGAACATGGTCGCCAACCGGCCGGAGTTCAGGGTCGAGACGCTCGCCGCGGAGCTCGCACGCACCTCGCCGAGGTACATCGTGCTTCAGCGTCACAACGGGGACAGCTTTTCGGGCTGGCGCGCCGCGGAAGCGTTCGAGGCGCCGCCTCTCGCGGCGCTCATCAGCAGCAGCTACAGGCTGGAAACGACAATCGGGGACTTCGTGCTCTATCGAAAAGACGATCTCTAGACTGGGGGGTGTCTCCTTCTGCCTTATCCCTTGTCCCTTGTCCCTTCAGGCTGCTGGCGTTTTTCAGCAGCCTGACTAGTGCGGATCCTCGAGGACCTGACCGTGGGGGCGGAGCACGACCTGCGGCCGGCTGCGGCGCCACTCCGTGAGCGCGCCGCCGAACCTGAACCGCAGGAGGTTCACGCAGAACTCGAGGCATGCCGAGGCGCGGACGTGGCTCAGCCCGTTCGACCGCATGCGCGCGAACACGTTCATCTCGAGCACGCGCACGCCCAGGTAGTGGGCCTTGATCATCATCTCCGGATCGAGGAACCAGTTCTTCGAGCGCAGGTCCATGGCGGCGAGCACGTCGCGGTGCAGGATCTTCGGCGTCCCGTTGACGTCGATTGACCCCAGCCGGGGCCAGAGCAGCCAGACGAACGCGTTGTAGAAGACCGAGACGACCTTGCGCGTCAGGCCGTCCATGCGAAAGCGGCGCCGCACCTTGCCCAGCACCATGCCGTCGGTCGGCTTGACGATCGTGAAGAGCCGGGCGGCGTCCTCCGGATCCACCTGGCCGTCGGCCGGAATCACGCCGACCCAGGGAGCCGAACAGCGGGGAATCGACTGCAGGATGCCGTTCCCGTAGCCCTCGTTCCGCTCGACGCTGTGATGAAGGACCGGCAGACCTTCGGCGACGAAACGCCTGATAATCTCGCCCGTCCGATCGGTGGATCCGTTGTCGCAGGCGACGAGCTCCAGGCGATGTCCTGCCTGCTCGAATGCGCCGACGAGCTGGGGAATCGTGTAGGGGATCACGTCCTGCTCGTTGAAACAGGGCATGATCAACGAGATCTCCGGAGCCAGGCTGCGCGCGGAAGGGGGAGCCGGCTCGATCTGCCGGGGATCGCTCACCGCGTCATCCTAACACGGCGACCGCCATCGATCAGGTCGCGGGGCGAACCCGATCCCGATACCAGGGTATCGTCTCGTCGAGCCCCTGTTCGAAGGTGTACTCCGGCGCCCAGCCGAGCATCCGGCGCGCCTTCGAGCAGTCCAGGTACTGATTCGCAATCTCCTCGCTGGCTTCGTTGAGGACGAGCGGCTTCAGGTCGGACCTGCCCATGAACGTGAGGATTCGCTCGACCACCTCGAACACCGTGAAGGGGCGCTCGTTGCCGAAGTTGAACGCCTCGCCGGCCAGCGGCGCTGCCGCCATCCGCTCGGCCAGCGTCAGATACGCGCCGACCGCATCCCGCACGTAGAAGTAGTCCCGTCGAAACGTGCCGTCGCTGCGGATGATCGGCGACTCGTCGAGCAGCGCCGACCGGATCGTGCCGGGAATCAGCCGATTGTAGTTGAGATCCCCGGGCCCCCACAGGTTGCCGCACCGCGTGACGACGACCGGCGTTGCATACGTGTGGAAGTAGGACACCGCGATCAGATCCGCGCAGGACTTGGAGACGTCGTACGGGAAGCGTCCCAGCAGAGGCGTGTCCTCGGTGTAGGGCAGACGGTCCTGCGTGCCGTACGCCTTGTCGCTCGAGGCCACGACGATCCGGCGCACCAGGCGCGCGTTGAGGCGGCAGGCCTCCAGCAGATTCCACGTGCCCCGCACGTTGGATTCGAACGTCGAGATCGGCGACCGGGCCGCCGTGCCGACGATCGCCTGCGCGCCGAGATGAAACACCGTGTCGATTTCGTACTCGTTGAGCGCCCGCACGAGGAGCGCGAGATCCAGCAGATCACCGCCGACGACGTTCGCCGACGCCGAGAGGCCGGTCTCCAGGAGGCGGCTGGCCGGAACCCAGTCGCGAAGCAGCACGGTAACGTCGGCGCCCCTGGCGACCAGTTCGGACACCAGAGCCGATCCCAGCAGGCCGGATGCGCCCGTTACGAAGACGCGGCTGCGCCGCCAGCCACCCGTCTCGACGCGATCCACGGGGCCTCTCCGCTCTGCCACAGTGCCTCCAGGAGCTGTTTGTCGCGCAGCGTGTCCATTGGCTGCCAGAACCCGTCGTGGCGGAATGCCAGGAGCTCGCCAGCCTCGGCGAGCCGCTCCAGCGGGCCGCGTTCCAGCGGGCTCTCGTCGTCGAGGTATTCGAAGACCCCCGGCTGGAACACGAAGAACCCGCCGTTGATCCAGCCCTCGCGTGCCTGCGGCTTCTCGGTGAATTCCAGCACCCGCGGGCCGTCCAGCACCAGCGCGCCGAAGCGCGCCGGCGGCCGGACCGCGGTGACGGTTGCCAGCCTGCCGTGCGATCGGTGGAATCCAGCGAGCGCGCCGAGATCGACCGTGCTCAGGCCATCGCCGTAGGTGACCATGAACGTCTCGTTCCCGATGAGCGCGCGCAGGCGGAGGATCCGGCCGCCCGTCGACGTTTCGATGCCCGTGTCGATCGCCGCGATCCGCCAGTCGAGGTGGGCCGGCTTGACGATTTCGAGCGACCCGTCGGTCAGGTCGAGCACATAGTCGCTCAAACGGACCGGCAGGCTCCGGAAGTACTCCTTGATGATCTCCCCCCGGTACCCGCACGCGACGAGGAACTCCTTGAAGCCGTAGTCGGCGTAGTACTGCATGAGGTGCAGCAGCAGCGGCCGCCCGCCGATCTCGACCATCGGCTTCGGCAGGGTTGCGGTCTCTTCCGCGAGTCTGGTCCCGCGGCCGCCAGCCAGCAGGATGACCTTCACCTCAGATCACCTTGGCCCGTGGAACGGGGATGATGAACCGCCCGCCTCGATCGTGATAGGTCCGCTGCTGCAGCATGACCTCGTCTGCGAGGTTCCACGCCAGAATCAGCAGGTAATCGGGAGTCTCCGCGCCGCTCGAGAGCGTCGAGACGTCGCGCACCGGGATGTGCGTGCCGGGCGTGTACAGGCCGATCTTTCGAGGGTTTCTGTCGGCGACGTAGCAAAGCAGGCGTGTGTCGATGCCGCAGAAGTTCAACAGCGTGTTGCCTTTCGCGGCCGCCCCATAGCCCGCCACGCGCCGGCCTTCGCCGGTGAGCCGTTCGAGCAGACCGACCAGGGCGTCGCGGCTCTCCCGAACCTCGTTCGCGAAGCGCCGGTATCGCTCGACCTCCATCAGGCCGGCGCGCCGCTCGAGCGCTTCGAGGGCGCGCACCTCCGAGGCGTGTCCCTGCGCCGACGGCGACAGGTACACGCGCAGGGAGCCGCCGTGCACGGGGAAGCGGTCGATCCGCACCGCCGAGAGATTCACGGCCTCGCCGAGCCTGAGAAGCGAGGCGATCGAGAAGTACGACAGATGTTCGTGGTAGACGATGTCGTACTCCACCCGCTCGACGAGGTCACCGACATAGGACATCTCGAGCGTGACGAGACCGTCGTCGGCGACGAGCGCCCGGCACCCGGCGAGGAAATCGCGGGGGTCGTCCACGTGGGCGAGGACATTGCTGGCGACGACCGCCCGCGCCGGTCCGCGGTCGGCCCGCAGCCGGCGAGCCAGCGCGCAGGTGAAGAACTCGTTCACGGTCTCGACACCGGCGGCGGTCGCTTCGGCCGCGAGGTTCCGCGCCGGCTCGACGCCCAGCGTGCGGACGCCGTGGGGCGCGAACGATCGGAGCAGGCTTCCGTCGTTGCTCGCCACTTCGGCGACCAGATCGCCTGGCCCGAGGCGGAGGCGCTCGACGAGCGTTCGCGCGTACGCTCGATTGTGCTCCGCTTGTGTCGTTGATGTGCCCGTCACGTAGAGGTAGTGACGGAACAGCACGTCGGGATCCACGACGTCGAGGAGCTGCAGCAGGCTGCACCCGGGGCAGAAATACAGATCCAGGGGATACGACTGCTCGGCGGCGAACTCCTCGGGCGATCCCAGAAAGGCGTTCGCGAGCGGCATGCGGCCGAATGACAGGATCGGTTCGAGATTCGCCGCGTCGCACACGCGGCATGTCGTGCGATGGACGATCGCCGCGGTTCCCGTCCGGGCGACCTCCGTGGCTCCTGTTTCACGGGACATTGATGGACTCCCAGGTTCGTCGAATGCCCTCGGCGATTGACGTCGAGGGCATCCACGACGTCAGGCTCCGAAGACGGGTCACGTCGACGTCGCCATGCCACATCTCGTCCTCGCGATCGGGCAGCGCGCCGAAGTCGAGGAGCGCCGGGTCGATCCCGAGGACGGCCGCGGCGGTCTCGGCGAACTCCCGCACTGGCAATACGCTGCCCGTGGCGAGGTTCACGATCGCGCCCGGTCTGGCGCCGCTGACGCCAAGTCTGAGCAGCCCCTCCGCCACGTCTTCGACGTAGGTGAAGCTCCTGCGCTGCCGGCCGCTCGTCAGCGGGAGGCGGATCCCGGTCCGAGCCGTTCTCATGAGCGCCGGCAGCAGTCTATCGGAATGCTCACCCGGACCGTACACCGTGAAGAGGCGGGCGACCACCGCGGAGAGCCCTGATGCGGCGCAGCAGGACTCGACTGCCCGCGTGCCCTGGAGCTTCGTGCGGCCGTAATCCGTGGTCGGGTTGGCCTGGACGGTCTCGCTGAGCGATCCCTCGAGCCGTCCGTACTCGAGCGCCGATCCGACGTGAACGAGTCTGAGCCCGGGCCACGCGCGACCGGGCTGTGCGGCCAGCTTCGCGCACAGCGTTTCGACCATGCACGCGTTCAACGCAGTCATGCTGGCGGCACTGCGTTCGGATCGGTCCACGCCGTAGCCGGCGAGGTTGAACACGATCGCCGGCGCGGCCATGTCGACCAGCCGGCCGGGCGCTCGTGGGTCTTCGAGGTCGTCGACGAGCACCCGCACGTCTCTTCCGAGCGGACCGATCGCGGCTGACGCCCGATCGGCATCCCGTGCCGCGGCCGTGACCGCCGCGCCGCGCGCGTGCAGCGCTCGAATCGTCCAGGCGCCGATGAACCCCGAGCCGCCCAGCACCAGCGCCGGGACACCGCGGTACGCGACATCGATCGATGTGTCGGCCCGAATCTGGTCGATCACGTCGATGCTCCGGGAGATCGGCTTCGCAGGTGCGGCAGTCTCCGCCTCAGCGTCGTGCGACGATCGCATAGTCCATGAACGTGAACAGACGGGCGTTCAGCTTCTCGACGTTCTCGTTGAAGGTCTCGATCAGATCGCTCACGACCGGCGCGATGCCTTCGGGCGACGCGACGGCCTGGAGCCTGTCCTCCGGAAGCACCGGCGAGCTGTACTCGACCTCCGCCCGGCTGAAGCCGCTTGCCAGCACCAGGTACTTCAGTGTGTCGGGATGGAGCGGCCACGCGTGTGTAATGTCGCGGATGTAGCTGTCGAAAAACGCCGCCCAGCAGGCCGGGTTGAGCGTTTCGAGCACGATCGCGCTACCCGGACGCAGCCTGTGGTACGCCAGCTCGAGGAATCTCAGTAGGTACGCCGGCTGGAAGTGTTCGACTACCTGGGCCGCGAAGATTCCGCCCAGCGCCGCGTCGGGGAGCGCCGTCAGGTAGCCGACGGCATCGGCTTCGACGACGTCGAGCCCGCGCGCGCGGCATTGCTCGACCATCTCATGGTTCACGTCGATGCCTCGGGCGCCGATGTCCGCGCGCGCCAGCAGCTCGAGAAACTCGCCGCGACCGCAGCCGACGTCCAGCACGTCGGATGCCCCGGCGAAGATCGGAAGGTAGCTCTCGAGACGCTTTCGAATCACGTCGCGGGAGCCACGGAACAGATCCTCGAAACCGACGTACTTGTAGGCATCGAGCGACGGAGTGGCCGCGTGGGATGGCGTGGGCGCCACCACGGCCTGGCTCGGCCCGTGAGCGGCGGCCTGCGAAACCAGCAGCCGCTCGACCTCGCGCTTCAGCGAGAGGGCCGCCTGCTGTGTGGTTGCGACCATGGTCCGCAGGGTCTCGTGCTCCGAGGCGAGTGCGGCTGTTTGCACCTCGAACCGCGCGTTGAGAGACTCCCAGCGCTTGT
>DATIEW010000835.1:0-3514 GCA_035455585.1 Vicinamibacterales bacterium
CGGCATGGCCACACGCGAGGAGATGATCAAGGCGGGCGTCGATCCGGTCGCGTATCTCGACTACGACAGGGACTGGTACGACTCGTCGATCCGCGCGCTCGACGCCGAGCTGGCGCGCCTCTTCGAGCGCCTGCGCATGGCCGGTCTCGGTCAGAAGACGGCCGTCGTCTTTCTCAGCGATCATGGCGAGGAATTCCACGACCACGGACGCATGTGGCACGGCCAGAGCGTGTATGGCGAGATGATGCGCGTCCCACTCGTCGTCCACTGGGCCGGCCGGCTGGCCGGCGGCTCCGTCGTCGACGAGACGGTGCAGCTCGTCGACGTGATGCCGACGCTGCTCGACCTGAGCCGGTTGCCGCAACCGGACGGCGTGCAGGGACAGAGCCTCCTGTCCCTCCTCACCAGGCCGGACGCCACGGACGGCGACGACCCGTCAGGTTCCTGGAGGCGCCGGCCTGCCATCCTCGAGAAGCAGCCAATGGGCATGCCGGGACACCCCGCGTCCACAGAGGCCTATGCGATCGTCGACGGAGAATGGAAGCTGATTCACAACCGCGTGCGGCCGCCCGATCGCCCGGAGTTCGAGCTGTTCCACGCCGTCCGCGATCCGCTCGATCAGAAGAACGTCGCCGCCGATCACCCGGACGTTGTCCAGCGGCTCGCCAAGGCCATCGACGGGTGGCACGCCATGGCGGTCGCCGCCAGGCTGAAGCCGGACAGCGAAGAGGCCGGCAACCTGACGCCCGAACAGCTGCAGCGCCTGCGCAGCCTCGGGTACATCCGCTGAGCGAAGAATCTGAAAGCAAGCGGTGTCAAGTTCCAACTTCCAATTCCCAACTGCCAAGCTTCCCGGTGCCTTGGGAGTTGGGAGTTGGAGATTGGGTGTTGACGCGGCTCTCTAGCTGATGGAGCTACTTCGCTTCGATCTGCAATCCCTCGCCCCCCACGAAGCGACCCATGATCCCCCAACCGCCGAAACTGTCGCTGATGACGATCGACAGATCGTTGTCGCCGGCAGCAAGCGGGAGATACAGGCGGGCCTGGTCGTAGCCGATCAGGCCTTCGCGCCGCGGCCGATCGAACGAATAGCTGGCGTCGCTGCGGAACAGCGGCTGGCCGTTGAGGAACACGGTGGCGATGTCGCTGAACCCGAGATCCAATGCGTAGAGACCCGCACGCGCGGCGCGGACGTGTACGCGTGCCACAGCAGCCGTGACCACGCTTCCCTCCGGCACAGGCACATGGCGGTGCAATTCGAGCAATCCGTCCGGCCCGGTCTCGAGGCGCTGGAACTCCCGGGTGAGTTCGGCGGGCGGCAGGGCCGGCATCTGAGAATCTTTCGGCACGAACGATTTGGAGAGCGCCCATGCGCGGACGATTGTTCCGGCGGGCTCCTGCGGCGGCACCCTGGAGGACCCGCCGGCGAGCGCGGCCGCGAAATCGAACGGCGCCGCGTCCGGCCGGACGACGACGTTCGCGAACCGCGCGATCGGCCCCCGGCCGGGCACGTCGGTCGGCAGGAAGCCCCCGAAGCCGATGTAACCCGCGCGCGGCTCCCGAGCGAGGTTTGGTACGATCAGAGCGGGCTTCATCATGTCCTCTACGAAGAGAGCTGCGTGCCGCCCCTGCACGACGACGCGCACGTGCATCCAGCTTCCGGGTTCGAACGGAATGGCTGCCGTCCCTCCGGGACCGTGGTGCAGCTGCCACGCGCTGCGGCCCTGCCAGACCGGCGCGTACTGCACGGCGTCGGGGAGCCCGGACTTGTGGGGCCGCACGTAGAACTCCTCCCGCTCGCCGTCCGCGGCCACTCGGAAGTGCACGTACACGAACGACCGCCGGCGCGTGACCTGCACGTCGAAGTCGATCGTGCCGTTCTCGAACCGCACGTCGCGGCGATACGCCAGCCCCGTCTCGACCTGGAGGACGTCGCGCGCGCCATCCTTGACGATGGCGGTACGTTCGCCCCGCAGCTCCCATCCTTTCTCGGAGAAAGAAAGCCGACGCTCGGATGGGGCTTGTGCCGAGACCATCCCGGCCAGCAGCAGCAAGAGGATCCGAATCATCGTTGCCTCCTGGGTGTGACGAACAGTGTGACGATTGTCTGCAGTCACATCGTCAGCGCGTAGACAGCACGATGCTATCGGCCCCGGCGGCGCCCGCGCATGTGCCGGAAGTCACGATGTGGTCACCGTGCCTTGTCATCGTCCGGGGCCCGCTGCAATACTGCTGCGCGTGACTTCCGCTCCGTCCCCGCAGGCTGGCGAGATCGCGGGCTACCGCACGTTCGTGGCGATCGTGACGGTCACCTACTTCACGCTGATCGCGGTCGCGCCACGCTCGTGGGGGGCCGCGCCGGTCCCGGTCTGGCAGCTCGTCCTGCTCAGCGTGCTCTACCTCGCGCTCGGGATCTGGGGCTTCGCGTTCGCCCAGCGCCTGGGACGGCTCCCCGTCTCGCTGGCCTACCTGCTCCTGGAATTCGCGATCGGGATGCGCATCAACGCGATTGCCCCGGGCGGGCTGCTGCCGCTCATCCTGCTGCCGCTGGCCGCGCAGGCGGTGGCGCTGCTGCCACGCGTCTGGGCGGCGCTCATGTGCATGCTCGTGATTGCCGGTGTCAGCGGCAACCTTTCGTGGGTGCCATCCTGGCCGGACTGGTTCCGCAACCTCTCGGTGGCCACCGCCGCCGTCGTCTTCGTCGTCGTCTACGTGGGCGTGGCGGCGCGCGAGCGCGAGGCGCGCCAGCGCGTGGAAAGGCTCTCGGCGGAGGTGGCGCAGCTCGCCGCCGTGAACGAGCGCAACCGCCTCGCACGGGAGATTCACGACACGCTGGGACACTACCTGACGGTCATTCACGTGCAGCTCGAGGCCGCGCGCGCGCTCGTCCGTGACGATCCGGACCGCGGCCTGACGGCCATCAAGCGCGCCCAGGCGCTGGCGAAGGACGGGCTCACCGCGGTGCGCCAGTCGGTCAAGGCGCTGCGCGAGGACGCGCGCGTCGAAGGGGTGGCCGAGCAGCTCGCCTCGCTCGTCGACGCCGTCCGCGACGAGTCCGTCCTTGCCACGTTCACCACGACGGGCACGCCGCGCCCCGTGAGCGCCGCCGTCGCGCTGGCGCTCCATCGCACGGCGCTCGAAGCGCTGACGAACGTGCGCCGCCACGCCGCGGCGCGCCGAGTCGACTTCGTGCTGACGTTCGAACCGGGCGATCGTGTGCAGCTTCGCGTGCACGACGATGGCCAGGGTGCCGCTGCCGTGGAGGGCGGCTTCGGCCTCACGGGCATCCGCGAGCGCGCGGAGGAGCTCGGCGGCAACGCCACGTACCATACCCGGCCGGGCGGCGGGTTTGCGCTCGAAGTGGAGCTGCCGGCATGACGCCCATCCCGATCGTCATCGCCGACGACCAGTCCCTCTTCCGTGAGGGGCTGCGCACCCTGCTCTCCACCCGTCCCGAAGTCGACGTCGTGGGCGAAGCCAGCAACGGCGAGGAGGCCGTCGCGCTCGTCGGCCG
>DATIEW010000836.1:0-11627 GCA_035455585.1 Vicinamibacterales bacterium
TGTCGATGGTCTGGGGCGACTTCAACGGGGATGGGGTCGGCGATCTGGCGGCTGAAATCGTGAACGGCGGCGTCCAGAACAGCCGGAACGCCGTGCTGGTCCTGTACGGGACGGCAGGCTCGGGATTCAGCGTCGCGAATCACACTCTGCTGGTCGTGGACGAGGGGTTGAACCCGGGGAACTCGCCCTTCGTCCCGCCGAGCGGATGCCGGACGAGCATGTTCTGCGCGACGTCGAGAGGCGGGGACATCGCGCTTGCCGCCAGTGATTTCAACGGCGATGCGAGAGATGAGCTGCTGATCGGCGCGCCAAACTGTAGGGAGATCGACGACGACTTTCGGATTGTGTCAGGCGCCGTAGGGTGCGTTGCCATCGTGCGGGGAAGGGCCACCGGGTTCGATCGGTTCTTTGGCTGGGATGTCCTGAGGCCTGGAGACAATGATCTCGATGATAACGCGAGATTTGGCAGCGCGCTGGCGGTCGGGAACTTCGACGGCGCCGGGAACAAGGACGTGGCGGTCGGCGCCCCAGACACCCTGTTCGACACGCCGCAGGTAGCGGATAACGCGGGCTCGGTCCGGGTCTTCTTCAACGTCGAGCCGGTTTTCTCGCAGGTTGACCTCTTCGCGCAGAGCACGCTGCTGACTCAGATCGCCAGCGGGGGGAATCAGGCCGCCGAAGCCGGCGACCGATTCGGTGCGGCGCTCGCCGCGAACGACTTCAACGGCGATGGCCTCACCGATCTGGCCGTCGGGACGCCGGGCGAGTCGACCGGAAGCACGACCGGCCATGGTGCGGTCAACGTGTTCCACGGATCAACCGGGAGCGGGCTGACCGCGGGCCCGACGCTCCTCCCCCAGAGCCTGTTCGTCCCTGTCGGCGTACTGTGCTGTTTCGGCGGCGCGGCGTTTGGCTCGAGCCTGACCGCATGGAATTTCGGCGCGGGCGCGCCAGCCGACCTCGCGATTGGCAGCCCGTCCTTCACCCTGGCCAACGCTACCAACACTAAGGTCACCGTGGCGGGTGCGGGGGCCGTGCTGACCATGTATGGACAGCCGAACGCCGGGCTCATCTTCCCGGTCATGCAGCTGTGGACGCAGAACCCCGGGTTTCCAGTCTGCACGACGGGGTTCTGCCTTACCACCGCCGGAACAGCCAGGGCCGGGAACCACTTCGGATCGGCGGTCTATTGAAGGAACTCTGCCCCGGGGCCGCCCTCACGGGCCGCGTTCGATCCCCGCCTGATCTCCGCGGCTTTCTGGCTCGCGCGGGACCTTGCGTCCCGAGACCAGGAAGTTCCCGGTTGCAGGGGGGCAGGCGCGTTCAGTTCACGTCTTGATCGGCCGCGACGGGTGCCACTTCGACGAAGGCGTCGTAAAGGCCGCTGCCGCCGCCCCAGTCGGTGGGCTCTTCGGGTGTGAGGACGTTCACGGACCGGCGGGCGCCGCCCGCATCCACGAACCCGCCGAACGGCATCCACACCACGCCCGGCCGCACGCGATCCGACACCGAGCACACGGCGCGCACCTCGCCGCGGCCGTTCCACACGCGCACGGCGTCCCCGTGGCCTACGCGCCGCGTCCGCGCGTCCTCCGGATGGATCTCGATGAACAACGGCCCCGCGCGCCGCCGATGACGCTCCATGTTGCTGTATCCCGAATTCAGGAAGTGCAGGGCCTTGCCCGTGATGAGTTGAAGACCGTCGCCGCCGCGAATCTCGCCCGCCCACGGGAGCGGATCGTGCCCCAGCTCGAGCAGCGGCTCCGAGTACAGCTCCGCCTTTCCCGAGCGCGTCGCGAACCCGCCGTTCGCGAACGGCCGCCAGTCCTCGGGGCAGTTCAGCCGCGCGTATCCCTCTTCCCACAGCCGCTCGTACGTAATCCCCTCGAGCCACGGGTGGCCGCTCGCCAGCGCCGCCCGCAGCATCGATTCGTCGCTCTCGAAGAGCCACGCTTCCGTCCGGCCCAGAGCCCGTGCCAGCCGCCGGAAGAGCTCCGTGTTGGCCACCGATTCGCCGCGCGGGGGGATGGCCGGGCGATTCAGCGCGAGATAGAGGTGGCCCCAGGCGGGCGCCAGATCGAGATGCTCGATCTGGCTCGTGGCCGGCAGCACGTAGTCGGCGTAGAGCGCGGTGTCCGTGACGAACAGCTCGTGCACGACCGTGAACAGATCCTCGCGCAGGAGTCCCTCGCGAATCCGGTCCTGGTTCGGCATGGACACCATCGGGTTGCTCCCGTACACCACGAGCGACCGTACCGGCGGCTGGAGCTCCCGGCTGCAGAGATCGTTGCCGAGATCCCGCATGTTCAGCACGCGGACGCCTGGTTTGTACACCTCGGGCATCAGCACGCGATCCATGTCCAGCACATCGAACTGGAGCATGTGGGTCGACCGCGCGAGGCCGCCGCCGCGATGTTTCCACGCACCGCTGAGCACCGCCAGGCAGGCCAGCGCGCGGAACTGCATCGCGCCATTCCGATGATGCTCGGGGCCGATCAGCGGCCGCAGCAGCGACGGCTGCGTCGTCGCGTACTCGCGGGCGAATCGCTCGATTTCTTCAGCCGGCAGGCCGACCGTGTCCGACACCTGCTCCGGTGAGTACTGCCGCACGCGCTCGACAAGGGCGTCGTACCCGACCGAGTGCTCGGACACGTACTCGTGGTCGACCAGATCCTCGCGAATCATCACGTGCATCATCGCCAGCGCAAGCGCCGCATCGCTCGCGGGCCTGATCTGCAGGTGCCAGTCGGCCGCGGCCGCGGTGCGCGTCCGGATCGGGTCCACGGCCACGATCCTGGCCCCCCGGCGCCGGGCCTCGCGCACGAGCGGCCAGTAATGCAGGTTCGTGACGATCGTGTTCGTTCCCCACAGGACGATGAAGCGGCTGTGGACGATCGCCTCGGGATCGATGCCCGTGCCGCAGCCGATCGTGGACGACAGCCCCGCGGCCGCGACGGCGCCGCAGATCCGGCGTTCGAGGTCCGAGCAGCCCATCGACCCGAACAGCCGCCGGTCGAGCGAGGCCATCTGGATCAGGCCCTGTACGCCGGCCGAGCTGTACGGCAGGATGGCCTCCGCGCCGGATTCGGCAACGATGACATTCCACCGCGACGCGATGTCCGCCAGCGCCTCGTCCCAGCTCACGCGAACGAACCGCCCCTCGCCCTTGCGCCCCGCCCGCTTCAGCGGGTGCAGCACGCGGTCGGGATGGTACACGCGCTCGAGGTAGTGATCGACCTTGGCGCACAGCGTGCCGCGGGTGAACGGATGCGCGGGGTCGCCCCACAGCCTCTCCGCGGTGCCGTTCCGGACCTCCACCACCCAGCCGCAGGTGTCCGGACAATCGTGCCCGCAGGCGCCGCGGACGATGTGAGGTGGCCTGCCGGGCAGTGTCATGGTCGGAGCGTCCTCCCGCTCGTCCGAGGCGCGGCGGCCGCCACGCCAATCAGTGCCATGTTACGATACGCGTCCGACCTGGTACCAGTAAAGGTCCAGATTTCACAAAGAGCGTGGATCCAGATGCCAGGGGCGCTCCTCGACTCGCTCGTTCTCGACTGCACCGCGGCGACCCCGCTGCAGCAGCAGCTGTGCCTCGGACTCAAGCGGCTCATCGAGCGGGGGACACTGCCGGCGGGTCGATCGGTACCATCCAGCCGCGCGCTTGCGGAGGATCTGCGCGTCTCGCGAAACACTGTGCTCGCGGCCTACGATCGACTGGTCAGCGAAGGCTATCTCGACGCCCGTCCCCGCTCCGGGTTATTCGTCAGCGAGTCCCTGGCAGCGGTGCCGCGTGGTCGAAACCCGCGCCGTGCCGTCCGTCCGTCGCGCGAACCTGGTGGCGCGTCGTACATGCTTCCCGGGCCGCGGCCGTTCCGGCCGTGCAGGCCTGACGTTCGCCTGTTCCCGCTGGCGACCTGGAACCGTCTCCGGGCGCGCCGGCTGCGCGCCGATGGCATCGGGCTCCTGGGGTACCAGTCGCAGTTTGCGATGGGACTGCCGGAGCTGCGGCAGGCCCTCGCCGGGTATCTTCGCGAGAGCCGGGGCGTCCATTGCGACTGGCGGCAGATGGCCATTACGAGCGGCTCGCAGCAGGCGCTCTACCTGCTCGGTCAGCTGCTGCTGGAACCAGGCAGCCAGGTCGTGATGGAGGATCCCGGCTACACGGGCGCAAGACAGGCGTGGCTCCAGCGCGGCGCGATCCTGCGGCCGGCGGCTGTCGACGACCACGGGCTCGTGGGGCCGGACGCGCTCGGCCTGGTCGACCCCGTGCTGATCTACTGCACGCCGTCGCGCCAGTTTCCGACCGGGGCGTGCCTGCCCCTGTCGCGCCGCCTCGCCTGGCTGGAGTTCGCGCGCCGGAAGTCTGCATGGGTCGTCGAAGACGACTACGACTCGGAATTCCGGTATGGCCGCCAGCCCGTTCCCAGCCTGCACAGCCTCGACACGACCGGTCGCGTCGTCTATGTCGGGAGCATGAGCAAGGTGCTCTTCCCTTCGCTGCGGATCGGCTACGTCGTCCTGCCAGCAACGTTCGTCGATCGGTTCGCGGCGCTGCGGACCGTGATGGACGACCACGGCCCGCTCATCGATCAGGCCGTGCTGGCCGCGTTCATCGACACCGGCGCGTTCTACACGCACATCCGACGCTGCCGCCGCCGGTACGGCGAGCGCCAGCGGGCGTTCCTCGATGCCGCCCGTCGGAACGGGTTGCCGCTGACGTTCGCGCACACCGACGGCGGGATGAACCTGCTCGGAATGCTGCCGGCGGGCACCGACGATGAGCATCTGTCGCGCCGGCTTCAGAAGTCGGGCTTCGACGTTCCGGCTTTGAGGTCGTATGGGCTTGGTCGGCCTCGTCCGGGTCTCGTCTTCGGCTACACGGCATTCGACCCGAATACGCTGCGCCGTCAGGTCGCTCGCCTGGCGCGGTTGATGGTCGGGCCTCGTTGAACCTCTGCTCCTATGGTCGCGCCTCGCCTGGCGTACGCCCGGCGCGCGCGCCGAGCCGCGGCGTTGCGCCGATCAGACGACCGCGACTTTCACGTTGTGGATCGGCGGCAGCGCGTCGAACAGACACTCCCAGGCTTCGCCGCCTTCGCGGCCGATCCAGAGCTGGCCCGTCGTCGTACCGAAGTAGAGCGCGGGCGTTTTCAGGAGGTCGACGTCCATGGCGTCGCGCAGAATCGTGAAGTAGGTCTGCTTCTTCGGCAGGCCCTTCGCGAGCCGGCTCCAGCCGTCGCCGCCGTTCTCGCTGCGCCATACCGCCGGCGCGCCACCGGGACACGTCCGCGTCGCCGGCTCGAGCGGCGCGACGTACACGGTGTCCGGGTCGTGCGGGTGCACGACGATCGGAAAGCCGAAGTCAGAGGGCAGCCCCCTGGCGATCGATCGCCAGGTGCGGCCGTGGTCGTCGCTGCGCAGCACGCCGATGTCAGGCCGCGGCCCGCCCGGGCCGGTCCACTCGGCCCAGCCGCCGTGGTTCTGGATGTAGAGCCGGCCGGGTGCGTCGTCGTGCCGCGCGATCTTGTGCACGCACTGGCCGAACTCGGGATAGGGGTCCGGCGCGAACCCGGCGCCGATGCCGGTGTTGGCCGCCGCGAACGTCTCGCCGCCATCCTCGCTCAGATAGTGGCCGCCGGTGGAAATGCCGAGATGCACGCGGCTACCGTCCCGGATGATCGTGTGAAGGCAGAGCCCGCCGTTGCCGGGCTGCCACTGGCGGGCGTGCTCGTGGTTGCTGATGCCGGGCACGATCTCCCAGGAATCGCCCCCGTCGACGCTCCGGAACAGGGAGGCCGGCTCCACGCCGCACCACAGTTCCTTCCGGCCCGGACCGGGCTCGAGCGACCAGATGTTGACGAGGGCGCGCCCGTCGTCCTTGTCGAAGGCGGGTGCGGACTTCGTCTCCTTGAAGCTCTTTCCAAGATCCGTTGAGCGCAGGATCTTCATGCCGAAGAATGGATTGCAGCTCGAGGCGTACAGACGCGGGGCGCCCCTCGTGTCGATGAGCGTCGCGTAGACGGGCACGCCCGGGCCGAACGGCCCCCGCAGGTCGAAGCGGCGCCGTGCCCGAGCGGCCTGCGCGACGAACACGCCTTTCTTGGTCCCGATCGTGAGAATGACTCGATCTGCCATGTCAGCCTCCCGAGACCGCCGGCAGAATCGTCACGACGTCGCCGGGCCTCAGAGCAGTGTCGATTCCCTGCAGCTCTCGTATGTGGTCGGTGTTCACGAAGACGTTCAGATGATGGCGAACGGACCCAGTTTCGTCGCACACGTTGCGATACAAGGCGGTGTGGCTGCGCTCGAGCTCCTCGAGCATCGCCCGCACGGTGTCTGCCATGAGCGAGAGCGCCGACGCGCCCTGACAATATGTCCGCAATTGCCCGTAGACGTGGAGCGTGACGTCCGGCGCGGTCATGATGTCCTTCGGAGCATACCTCAGGCCGGACGGGGTCGCTACCGCCCTGCGTCGGCCGCGCTCGTGAGTGGTATCGCGATCGACATCGGCGTGATGCTGCCCGGAGCGTCCTTGAACCCGCGGGTCCCATCCGTGGATCCACGCGGGACAGGGACTACTGGTGGGACGCGTCCCTGAAGATGAGGGAACAGGTGGCAAGGCCGACTCCGCCCCCAGTTCGGGACACGGATCAAGCGAGGCGCCTCCTGGATGTCAGCCTCCCGGTGGTCTAAGTGCGCGCTCGACGCCGACGGCTCGGTCCAAGTACATCTGTCAGCGTCTCAGCTGCTGGGATCGACTTTTGCTCGATCTGCCCAGGGCTCCAGGGCACGGAAAAGGCCCCCTTCGTATCGCGCACCCGTGGGAAACGGAGTCTGCGATGCCGCCATGTCCATCCTGTCGCGAGTCCCGGTGGGTATATTACCGGCCTCTGCCTTTCATGGGATGGGTAACGCTGCTCACGGGACGCCGTCACTACGAGTGCCTTTCCTGCGGCTGGACCGGCTGGACCGCGACGCTACCCAGGCCTAATCCGGCACGGCCTCGTCGTGCTGCGATCGCCCGTGGTGTCAAGCGAGGTGCGCAGCAGGTCCTAACGGCAATCGCCGCGGCAATCGGTCGCCTCCGGCGACGTATCCTGAGACTGCCTTTGATCGCCGGTATCCTCCAGGAGAGAACTGGCCGGTATCGTCGGCGACTGATCGGTCAACCGCTGCCACGCGCGCTCGGTGCGGGCCTGACCGCCGCGGCGGTCGGGCTCGTGCTGATGTTTGCTCGCGCAGATCGCCAGCCGGAGTCAAAGACCGCCCAGACACCGGATCGGCCGGCACTCACTCATCCGCTTGCGCCGAACCCGCTTCTCGAAGGAGAAGGTCCCGAAGTAGTGGCCTCGTCACCAGCCGAGAACCCGCAATCCGCCACATCGGTCGGAGACCCGCGCATCACTCCGGGGGCCGCCTCGGTACCGATCGCAGCGCTGCCGGTCACGACGATGCCCATCCGAGCGGGTCCGATTGGCCTCCTGAACGCGGATGCGCCGCGTGTTGCACGGGCTCCGGTTCCACCAACCGCGACGGCGCCCAGGTACGTCGGCACTCTGGCGATCGAGTCCGATCCAACAGGTGCGCGCGTGTCGGTCAACGGACGGTTCGTTGGCGTCACTCCCGTCGTGTTGCGGGGTCTGCCCGCGGGATCGTGCGTGGTCAGGGTCGAATCCGATGGGTACGAGCTGTGGTCCACGGCAGCCCGCGTGGTCGCGAACCGGCGCACCCGCCTGGCGGCAATCCTGCAGCCCGGATCGGAGCGGCAGCACTGAACTTCGTGATCCCGGACGCTCGGCGACGCGAAGGATCATTGGGCGAGCGAGTCCAAACCGTTTGCCGTATCGAGTATTCGCTGGCGGCCAGGTTGATGCCTCGCCTAGACCGTATCCGGTGCAAACTACTGCCGTATGCGAATCGGCATCGTGGGCGCTGGCCCGGCCGGGCTCGTGGCGGCGATCGCGGCGCGGCAGCGCGGGTTTGCCCCGACCGTGTTCGAGCAGGCACCTGCCTTTGCCAGGGTCGGCGGCGCAGTGGGCATTCAGTGCAATGGACTGCAGGCGCTAGAGTCCATCGGGGTTCTCGACCGATTCCATCCGTTCATCGAACTGACCGAAGCGGTCGGGCTCGAAGCCCCGCCGGGTCGGCGCATCTCGTACGTGAACTTCGCCGAGGTCGACCTGCCGATTCGCGGCTTTGGCGTCGCGTTGCGCAGTGACCTGCAATCGGTACTTCTGGATGCGGCCCGGCGCCTCGGCGTCGATGTGTGCTTCGGCCACCGCTGCACCAACGTGCGGGCTGGCGCGGGCGTGGCGCTGACGTTCGAGAACGGCCGGACGGAGACCGTCGACCTGGTGCTCGCATGCGACGGCATTCACTCCGTGGTGCGCGGAAGTATGCGCTTTCACGCGCGGAAGCACCCGGTCAATGAGGCCTATCTGCGTGTCGTCGCCGACCGCGCGCATCCCGACCGCGACCGGATTGGAGAGGTCTGGGCCGCCGACGGCCGGCGCGCGGGCGCGTTTCCGCTCCCGGGTGAACGCACCTACATGTTCTGTTCGGTGCCTATCGGAAGGTGGGATGACATCCTCCGGGATCGGCTCGGCGCATGGGTCGAATCGTGGAACGACCTCGGGCCGGTCATCGCGGCTGCGGCGCAGGGCGTACGCGACTGGAGCACAGCGGTGTACGACGAGCTTTACGACCTGCGCGTCGATCGTTGGTACGAGGACAGCGTCGTATTGGTCGGCGACGCGGCCCATGCGATGACGCCGAATCTGGGCCAGGGGGCGAACTGCGCGATGACCGACGCGGTGGTCTTCGTCAACCTGCTCGCCGAGTGCCGGAGCGACTGGCGGCGCGCGGCCGAACGGTACGAGGCGATTCGCAAGCCGTTCGTGACGCGGATTCAGAATGCCGCCCTCTTCGGCGGCCGGCTTGCCGCCTTTACCTCCACGCCGGCGCGCGCCCTTCGGGATCTGTTCTTTCTCGCCGGTTCACGCATCACGCCGCTCCGCCGTGCGTCGATGCGGCTGACGGCCGGGTACAACCCGGCGGAGCAGCCATACCTGACAGCGGGGACCCTGCGGGCCCCCGAATCCGGGTGTTATCGTGATTCACTATGAAGCCGGGCGTGCTCCCGATTCCGGTCGATGAAGACATCGATCGCGCCGTCCGCCAGGAGGCCGAAGCGGTCGGCTTGAAGCTGGCGGACGTGATGCGGCAAGGTCTGCGGCACGAGGGGCCGGCGTTCGTTCATCGGTGCGGGCCGTGATGGTGGAGCGTCCGCCGAAGTGCCTCGACTATCTGGACAGCTCCCCCCGTGCACGCGCTCGCGCGAGGGTTACAAGGCCGCGCTGCGCCGGACGCTCGCCAGGAAGTATGCCCGCACGCATCGCTGATGCCGGGTTCACCATCGCGCTGAACAGCCGCGACCCCACCGAGCGCACATGGGCGCGCGGGGTCTTGCAGAAATGGAAGGCTCCCTTCATTACCTGTGAGGCCGCTCTGATCGAGGCCGCGCAGTTCTGTCCGCCCGCGCTCGTGGCCCGTCTGCTCGATGACCGCGATTTCGCCGTTGCGTTCGACCTGGCCGAGCAGGTCGGCGCGGTGCGGGTTCTGCTGGAGAAGTACGAGGACCAGCGAATGGACCTGACCGATGCCTGCATCGTTCGAATGAGCGAACTCTTTCCGGACTGCCGGGTATCCTCGGTCGACGGCGACTTTGACGTGTACAGGCGGTTTCGGGATCAGCGGATTCCCACCGTGTATCCTCCCGCGCTCGAGTAGCGCCGGCACGGTTCAGTCCTCCGCGACTCCTTGCCCGACGATCCGACAGGCCGTGTTCGCGTCCTCTCGAAGGCGGTTTGTCTTGACTTGTCATCTCTCCGATCTATGCTCGGCAGATCTGGAGGCCGCTCAAAGAAGGCGTCCTGATGGGAAATGGCCAGATGGGCCGCGGCAGGACAGCCGGATTTGCCCATCTCCCATTGCCCATCTGCCATTCGGGAGAGGCCCGCAACAGGTCGCTCGCGGACGGTCGACGCGTTCTGGAGTTAATGAGACATGATCACTAGACTGCTATTCGCCGCGCTTCTGACGGTCTCGACCGTCCTTCTTGCTCTCGCTCACGCGGTCCCCCACAGCGTCAAGGGAGGGGACCAGTTCCTCGATGGGATCGGTGAAACCGCACTGGTGGTGCGGTACGTACTCGCCGGCGACGCAGAGGATTCGTCGAGGAACCAGATGCACGCGGCCCTGCGCGGAAGCGGCGGGACGTTCGTCGAGGACGGGCAGTTCCGCCGGGTCCTGCTGCTGACCGGCGACGGCAGCCACATGCAGCTCCCGGGCGACGCGCTCGCTGGCGAAGACACCATCAGCGTGACGGGCTGGCTGTTCCTGCCAACCGGCGCCTCCGGACCGTTTTTCGACTTCGGGCAGAACGCGTCGACGAGGCTGTTCGCCGTGGCGAACCCGGCCGGATTTCGGGCATCGGTCGTCGTCGAGGGAAAGGTCCACGGCGAGACCACGGCCACACCGTTCCTCGAGAACCGGTGGGTCCATCTCGCGGTCGTGCTCGATCCGGCCAGCCGTGTTCTGACCAGCTACCTGGATGGCGCCAGGGCCGGCCAGGCGACTGGCGTCGCGGTGAACGCCGCGCAGATCGTCAACCAGAGCTCCGCGTCTGTGAACCGCCTCCTCATCGGCCGTTCGCAGAATGACACCGAGCCCACGCTCCACGCCCGGTTGCGTGACGTGCGCGTCTATCGCACCGCGCTGACCGGCGAGCAGGTGGCCACGATCCGCAAAAACGCCCTCTCGGGCCGTCAGTTCACCAGGGGACGCGGCGCTCCCGAGCCGGAGATCTCGACGGCCGCGATTCCGCTCGAGTCACCGCTCGCTTCCCGGCTGTCGCACGTCCCCGACGTTACCGTTGAAACGGTCGTAGGCACGCTGCCTCGGCTGCCGTATGTGATCCCGGCCATCCACCGCGAAGGCGGCGCGCGCACCGACGTGCGCGTGATCTGGCCGTCGCCCACCGACAACGGCGACGTCATGAAGCCGGGTACCTACACAGTGACCGGCACAGTACCCGGCACGCGCTTCGAACCGAAGGCGACCGTGATCGTGAAGGTTCCGGTGGGAACGACCACCCCCCCGAGCCGCCTGGTAGAGGCTTTCCCCCTCAGCCAGGTCGTGCTCGAACGCGACACCCAGGGTCGCGACACGCCGTTCATCAGGAACCGTGACAAGTTCCTGCGCGGCCTCGCGGCCACGAACCCAGACAGCTTTCTGTACAACTTCAGGGACACGTTCGGTCAGCCGCAGCCCGCCGGTGCGCAGCCGCTCGAGGGGTGGGACAGCCAGACGACGCGGCTGCGCGGCCACGGGAGCGGACATTACCTGACCGCGATCGCGCAGGCCTACGCGAGCACGACGTACGACGAGGCCTTGCGGGCGTCCTTCCTGCAGAAGATGAACTACATGATCGACACGCTGTACGAGCTGTCACAAAAGGCCGGCCGCCCCGCAGAGGACGGCGGTCCGTTCGTCGCCGACCCGACGGCCGTTCCGCCTGGCCCTGAGCGCGACGGGTACGACTCCAATCTCCGCGCGGGCGCGATCCG
>DATIEW010000837.1:0-2752 GCA_035455585.1 Vicinamibacterales bacterium
CGTCATCGAAACAACGACGCGACGCTCGAACGGTGCCACGGCGAGTTCGCGTCATGTGTACGCGAAGCAGTAGCGCACAATGAGGATCTAGCCATTGCGTACAGCGCGGGTCTGGCGCTTAGGACTTGGGCGAGGCCTGCTTCCTCATAGCCCTGACTGGACCGGGCGCGATCTGAGGCGGTTCACCCGCGGATGAACGCGAGCACCTCGTCGCGCCTGCGCTCCATGAGCGCCGGCGTCTCGGCTTCCAGGTTCAGCCGCAGCATCGGCTCGGTGTTCGACGGCCGCACGTTGAAGTGCCAGTCCGCGAACTCCACCGAGACGCCGTCCAGCGTGTAGACCCGGCCGTCGTTGTAGCGGGCGGCCAGGCCGTCGACCTTCTCCTGGACCACCCTCATGTCGCTGACGCGCGTGTTGATCTCGCCGGAGATGAAGTAGCGCTCCCTGAGCGGCGCGAGGAGCTCGCGCAGGGTCTGCCCTTTGCGCGACATCAGCTCGAGGATCAGCAGCGCCGGGATGAACCCGTTGTCGGCGTAGAAGTTGTCGCGGAAGTAGTAGTGCCCGGTGACCTCCCCGCCGAAGATCGCCCCTTCCTCGCGCATCCGGCGCTTGAAGAACGCGTGGCCGACGCGGTTCATCAGCGCCGTCCCGCCGTACTTCGCCACGATGTCCTTCACCGCGTAGCTGGCGCGGAGGTCGTAGACGATCTTCGCGCCGGGGTGCTTCAGGAGGAACGCCTCGGCGAGCAGCGCCGTGATGAAGTCGCCCGCGATGAACTCCCCCTCGCCGTCGATGAAGAAGCAGCGGTCCGCGTCGCCGTCCCAGGCGATGCCGATATCCGCGCGGTCCTCGACGACCCGCTCGACGATGTCCTGGCGGTTCTCCTCGATGAGCGGGTTGGCCTCGTGGTTGGGGAACGTGCCGTCGACCTCGAAGCACAGCGGCGTGACCCGGCACGGCAGCCCCTCGAAGAGCTTGGGCGCGACCATGCCGGCGATGCCGTTGCCGGCGTCGAGCACGACGTTGAAAGGACCGATGATCGACGTGTCGATGAAGGAGAGCACGTGCCTGACGTAGTCGTCCAGAACCTCCTTCCGCGACAGCGATCCCGGCCGCGCGGCCTGCGGGGGGAGCCTGTCCGCGTTGATCGTGTCGCGGATGTCACCGATGCCGGCGTCGCCGCTGAGCGGAAACGCCTCGCGGCGCACCATCTTGACGCCGTTGTACTCCTTCGGGTTGTGCGACGCGGTGATCTGCGCGCCGCCGTCGAGCCCGTCGCGCGCGACGGCGTAGTACATCATGTCGGTCCCGAGCATGCCGTAGTCGACGACATCGGCGCCCTGGGCCCGTGCACCCTCGACGAAGGCTACGGCGAGCGACGGCGAGGACAGACGCATGTCGCGGGACACGCCGATCTTTCTGGCGTCCAGGTAGCTGACGAAGCCGCGGCCGATCAGCCGCGCGGCTTCCTCGTCGATCTCGGACGGGTACAGGCCGCGGATGTCGTACGCTTTGAAGATCGACGGATTGACGGTCATAGCCTGCTGTAGTCGGTGATCACGGTCTTGTCGCCCAGCACGACCGGGCTCTCGACGATGGCGTTGCGCCCGACGTGGCAGTTCCGCCCCAGGATCGCTCCCCGCACCACCGCCTCGCGGCCGATCCACCCGTTGGCCCAGACGATCGCCCCGTCGATCGTCGCCGCCTCGTCGATGTGGCTCTGCCGGCCGATGACCGAATGCGCCAGCACCCGCGCCCCCGTCTTGATCACCGCTCCCTCGTCGATGAAACAGGGCCCGTGCAGCTCCACGCCCTCTTCCAGCCGCGCCCCTGGCGCCACCCAGGCCGTGTTGGCGGCGCCTGCGAACGGCGGGGCGGTGTAGAGGCCGTCCATGATGTCGCGGTGGACCTGCAGGTATTTGGCCGGCGTTCCGATGTCGATCCAGTAGCCGGAGTACACGTAGGCCACGAACGTCTCGCCGCGCTCGATCAGCGAGGGGAAGAAGCTGCGCTCGATCGACCAGGCGGTATCCTTCGGAATGCGATCGAACGTGTCCGGCTCGAGCACGTAGATGCCGGCGTTGATCGTGTTGCAGGTGATCTCGTCCTCGCCCGGCTTCTCGAGGAAGCGCAGAACCCGTCCGTCCCGCTCGGTCTCGACGAGCCCGTACGCCCGCGGGTTCTCCACCGGCGTGAGCACGATCGTCGCCCGGGCCTTCCGTTCGCGGTGGAGCCGCAGGACTGCCGCCAGATCGACCTCGGTCAGAACGTCCCCGTTGAACACTACGACCGACTCGGTCAGCGAGTCGCCCGCGTAGCGGACCGCGCCGGCGGTGCCGAGCGGAATGGGCTCGACGACGTAGCGCAGCTTCACGCCGAGGCCGTCGCCGTCGCCGAAGATCTCCTCTATGCGCCGCGGCTGATAGTTGAGGCTGAGGATCACCTCGTCGATCTCCGGCACCTGCCGAAGCAGGTCGATCTGGTAATAGAGAAACGGGCGGTTGAAGATGGGGACGATCGGCTTCGGCGTGTGAACGGTCAGCGGACGCAGGCGCGTGCCCTTGCCGCCGGCGAGGAGGATGGCCTTCATGTCAATCGGCGATCATATGACACTTCGCCACCTTTCGCCGCAGGGCTGCTACAATGCCCCCAACGGCATGAACCTCCCGAACGCGCTCACGCTGGCCCGCATCTTCCTGGTGCCGCTGCTGGTGGTCGTGCTGCTGACCGAGTTCGAGGGCCGGCAGATCTT
>DATIEW010000838.1:0-12083 GCA_035455585.1 Vicinamibacterales bacterium
ATCGTGGCGGCGGAGACGTCACAGGAGCAGCGCGGAGCGACCAAGTGGGTGCGGGGCAAACTCACGGGGATCTCGGGCAGCAACATCACGGTTTCGTCGGGCGGCAAGGACCTCGTCTTCTCCGTCGACTCGGACACGGACATCATCGCGCGCGGGGCGAGCACGAAGGTGGGTGCCGCGCAGCGGGAAGGACGGACCGGCGTGCCGCTCGATACGCTGCTGAAGGTCGGCGAGTGGGTCGAAGTCCACTATCACGAGACCGGCGGCAAGCTGCACGCCGCCGAGATTCGCGGCGGCATTCCGGCGCAAGAGGCCACGGGCACGACCGGGGACCGTCAGGCAGGCACCAGCGCGCGCGGCACCGTCACGGCTGTGTCCGACAGCTCGCTGACGATCATGAGCGGCGAGAAGGAGCTGATCTTCGCCGTCGACGACAAGACCCTCGTGGAAGGCGAAGGCTTCAACAGGCTGACGCGACAGCTTCGGGAAAAGGGGGAACGGCCGACGCTCCCGAAGTACTTTGCGACGAACGACTACGTCAGCGTCCGCTACCACGAGATGGGTGGAAAGATGCACGCGGAGCAGGTCCTGCTCGTGCGAAAGCCGCCCCGGTAGGCCGCCGGGGGGAGCAGAGTCCGCACACCATCGTTCCGCGCGCCCGGGCGGTCGAGTCCGATTCCGCTATCGGACCCGACCACTCGTCTTCCCGCGGACGCTATGATCGGTGTCATATGCAGCGTCCGCGGCGGCACGTCAGAATGCGCCATGATCCGCCGCAGCCTCCCGTTCCTGGTCTGTGGTGTGCTCACCTGGTCCGTCGCGTCGGCGCAGCCCCCGGTGTCGCAGCCCCCCGCAGCGCCTCCCGCCGCGTCCCCGTATCGCCTGAGACCCGTCCTGCGTAACTGGACACGGGTCGAGGCCTGGAGCTACTTCGAGCCTCGTCCCGGAGGGGGCGACCCCGATTACGCGACGATCGCGAACCGGTTGTTTGCGGGCATCCGGCAGACCGGGCCGCGGCACGAGCTGAACATGGGCCTCCAGTACGTCCAGTTCGGCGGATTGCCGGACGATGCCCTCGGTCCCGGCGCGCTAGGCACCGGCGCGGCCTACTACGAGCACAACCGGCGCACCGACAGCCGGCAGGTGTACGTGCGGACCCTGAACCTGCAGGTCAGAGGCGTGCTGCCGGGTCTGGACGTCCGAGGCGGCCGGATGGGCTACACGTCCGGTGCCGAAGCCCCCTCAGGGGATCCGGCGATCGAGGCCGTGAAGCGAATGCGGCTCGACTCGCGCCTCGTCGGCGAATTCGAGTGGTCGATATACCAGCGCGCCTTCGACGGCGTTCGCGTCGACTGGGACGATCGGCGGAAGCTGCACGCCACGCTGGCGGCACTGTGGCCCACCCAGGGAGGCTTCGAGGAGAGGGCGGGCCGCAGCCTCGAGGACGTGCGGGTGCTCGGCGCGACCGTCGCGGCCCGTCCGTCGCCGACATTCCCGCGCATGGAGCTGCAGGGCTTTGTTCTCGGTTACCGCGACACCCGCCCTGTTGCGGCGCGACCGGACAACACGGGCCGCGCAGCCTCCGCCGTCAACGTGGACATCACCACCTTCGGCGCGTCCGTCGTCGGTGCTCGACCGGTGGCGGACGGCCGGCTCGACTGGCTCGGCTGGCTGGCCCTTCAAACCGGCGACTGGTACGATGATTCGCACTCCGCTGTGGCGTTCGCGCTCGAAGGGGGTTATCAGTGGCTGAGATGGCTGGGCCATCCCTGGGTACGAGCGGGATGGAATCACGCCAGCGGCGACAGCGACGGTTCTGACGGCGATCACGACACCTTCTTTCCAATGCTGCCGACCGGCCGCAAGTACTCGCTGTCGGCCACCTACGCAGCCATGAACCTCGACGACGTGTTTGCGCAGCTGGTGGTGCGGCCATGGGAGGACGTGGCCGTCCGGTTCGACGTGCATCATCTGCGCCTCGCCGGGTCGTCCGACCTGTGGTACGGCGGCAGCGGCGCGACACGGCGCGAGGGGACGATCTTCGGCTATGCGGGCCGCCGATCCGGAGGCGGGCGCACGCTGGGACCCGCGGTCGAGGGTTCCGTGGACTGGACAATCGCGCCCCGATGGTCCATCAATGGATATGCAGGGTGGATCCGGGGCGGCGACGTCGTGCGGTTCAGCTTCGCCGGAGATCGCCTGGTGTTCGCCTACATCGAGAACGTGTTTCAGTTCTGAGAGAAGCAAACCAAATCAACTCCCAACCTCCAACTCCCAGCGCCCAAAGAGATCAGGTTGACAGCACGTTCTGGAACTTGAAGAGTACTTCACGGCTCCAGCAACTATCCCAGAATCGGGTGCCTTGGAGGTTGGGGGTTGGTCGTTGAGAGTTGACGCGTCTTTCACGCCGAGGTATCGATGGTCCGTATGCTTCCGATGGTTGCCGCCTCGGCAATTGGCGCGCTCTCGGCGGTCGGCGGCTACACGTTCGTCTACGCGAGAGGATATTCGTACATGACGAACGACCCGCAGGCATGCGCGAACTGCCACGTGATGGAGGATCACTTCAGCGCCTGGACGAAGAGCTCGCATCGGGCCGTGGCCGTGTGCAACGACTGCCACACGCCGCCCGGTCTCGTGCCCAAGTACGCGACCAAGGCACTCAACGGCTTCAACCACTCGGTGGCGTTCACCACCGGCCGGTTCCACGAACCGCTCCGGATCACCCCGCGGAACGCGGCCGTTACCGAGCAGGCGTGCCGGAAGTGCCATCAGGAGATCGTCCTGGCGATCGAATCCCAGGGACGTTCGATTTCGTGCATCCGGTGCCACGCAACGGTGGGACATCAATGAAATGCTGAATGAACGGAGTTGTTGATCCGGCATTCAGCATTCACCATTCAGCATTCGAAATTCAGCCTTGTCTGGGGCTTCCGATGACCCAACGGAGATCCTTCTGGACCGGGGCTCCCGGGCTGACGCTGGCAGCCGTTGCCGCGGCGCTCGTGACGCTCGGCGTGGTCGCGCTGCTCGTGAACATCTTCGAGCGCAGGCAGGAAGCCCGCAACCCCTTCTACCGCGTCGTCGAGCTGACCGACGACATCACGGATCCCTCGGTGTGGGGCAAGAACTTCCCGCTGCAGTACGACCAGTACCTCCGGACGGTCGACCAGGTGCGGACCCGGTACGGCGGGAGCGAGGCGATCCCGCAGACGCCGTCCGATGTCGATCCGCGGTCTGTCGTCGCGCAGTCGCGGCTGGAGGACGATCCGCGGCTGAAGGTGATGTGGGCCGGGTATGCGTTCGCGGCCGACTTCCGCGAGGAGCGCGGGCACGCATACATGCTCCAGGACCAGACGTTCACGGCGCGCCAGCGCGTCGTGACGCAGCCGGGCACCTGCATGCACTGTCACGCGTCCGTCTACGTGCCATATCGGAAGCTCGGCGGCGGCGATCTGTTCAAGGGCTTCGAAGCGATGAACCAGATGCCGTACGCGGAAGCGCGGAAGCTCGTCGAGCATCCCATCGCGTGCATCGACTGTCACGATCCCGCGTCCATGCAGCTCCGCGTCACGCGGCCCGGATTCATCGAGGGCATCCGCGCCTTGAAGGCGGCGCAGGGAGTGGTTGACTTCGACGTCAACACGCAGGCGACGCGGCAGGAGATGCGCACCTACGTCTGCGGCCAGTGTCACGTCGAGTACTACTTCAGGGGACCGGAGAAGCGGCTGGTCTATCCCTGGTCGAAGGGGATCAAGGTCGAAGAAATCCTGGCGTACTACGAGGAGACCGGTTTCAGGGACTGGACCCACGCCGAGACCGGCGCGCCGGCGCTCAAGGCCCAGCATCCCGAGTTCGAGACGTGGAGCCAGGGCATCCACGCCCGCTCGGGCGTTGCCTGTGCGGACTGCCACATGCCGTACACGCGCGTCGGCGCGCTGAAGATCAGCGATCACTGGGTGCGGAGCCCCGTGCTCAACCTGAACGCCGCATGCCAGACGTGTCACCACTGGCCGGAGGCGGAACTGAAGGCGCGCGTGGAGACCATCCAGGAGCGGGTGTTCGGGCTGCGCAACCGCGCCATGGAGGCGCTCGTCGCGCTCGTGAACGACATCCGCGACGCGCGGGCCCGCGGCGCAGACGAGGCGGCCCTGGCCCTGCCGCGCAAGCTGCAGCGCCACGCGCAGTTCATGCTCGATTTCGTCGAGGCGGAGAACTCGACCGGGTTCCACGCGCCGCAGGAGGCCCAGCGGATCCTCGCCGAGTCGATCGACTACGCTCGACAGGGCCAGCTCGCGCTGCGCGGTGTGAACGTACCCGGTCTGGAGACCGCGAAGACGGCCAGGCCGGGAGGCGCAGCACCGTCCGGCGGACGATAGTCGACAGCCCGCTCGAGACTGGCGATTCAGGCAACGCGCATGAACGCTCCCCGCGAAAGAGGCGTCTCCTGAGAACCCGATGGGAATGGAGCTTCCTCGATGTGGCCGGCCGTCCCGTGCCAGTCGAGCCACAGCGCCGCTGGCTGACTGCCGGGTTTCCGGCAGTCGATCGCACCGCTCTCTTCCCGCCCGCCGATTCTGAGCGGTTCCCACGCGGCACCCTCATTGCTGCCCCCGGCCGTATCCCCAGGTCTGCCTGAGCAGGCCGTTGGGAGCCCGTCCGAGGCAATGGCGATGGACTTCACGTCTGCGTACGGCTTCTTCCTGGAGAGCCCCGATCAGCCGCTGGTGAAGCGGCCGCTGCCCGAACTCACCCCCGAAGACGGCGAGGTCGTCGTCCAGATTGCCGGATGCGGCATCTGCCACACGGACGTCGGCTTCGCGCGCGACGGCGTGCCGACCAGGCATCCGCTGCCCATCGTGCTCGGGCACGAGATCTCCGGCGTCGTCGTCCGGAGCGGCCGCGCCGCGTCACGGTGGGACGGCGCTCAGGTGATCGTGCCCTCCGTGATTCCCTGTGGTGAGTGTCCTGCCTGCCAGGCCGGCCGTCCCACCATCTGTCAACGTCAATTCATGCCGGGCAACGACGGCCATGGCGGCTTTGCCACGCACGTGAAGGTGCCGGCGCGAGGCCTGTGCAGAGTGCCGGACGCGCTGCCGTCCGGCATGCCGCTCGCGTGGCTCTCGGTGGTCGCCGACGCCGTGACGACGCCGTACGAGGCGATCCGGCGCGCCGGGCTGACCGCCGATCACACGGCGGTGTTCGTCGGTGCCGGCGGCGTGGGCGGGTTCGGCGTCCAGATCGCAGCGGCGCTCGGCGCCTCCGTCGTGGCGATCGACGTCGATGACCGGCGCCTGGAACTTGCGGCGCGGCATGGTGCGAGGCGGACGATCAACCCCGCGAACGCTGATTTCAAGTCGATCCGGGCTGCCATCCGCTCGTTCGTGAAGGAGAGCGGCAGGCCGGGCATCGGCCTCCGGATCTTCGAGACGAGCGGGACGCCGGCCGGCCAGCAGACGGCGTTCGGCCTGCTCGACCATGGCGCACATCTGGCGGTCGTGGGCTACACGCCGCGATCCGTCGAGCTGAAGCTGTCGAACCTGATGGCGTTCGACGCCACGGCCGCCGGCAACTGGGGGTGCCCGCCCGAGCGGTACCCGGAGGCGCTCGCGCTCGTGCTGGACGGACGCGTGCGACTCGACGACTACGTGGAGACCCATCCTCTCGACTGCGCGGCGGCCGTCTTCCAGCAGGTTGTCGACCATAGCCTGTCGCGCCGCGCCATTCTGACGCCGGAGGCTCGGTGAAGGAGGGCCCGTGCAGACCCACAACCTGACGGAGGGCGATGCGTACCGCGACATCCTGGTGACCGAGCGCGCGGTGAACGACCGTGACGGCCGGCCGGTCGAAGGGCTTCACGCCCTCTGGATCGTGTTGAACAACCCGAGCGAGCTGAACTCGTACACGACGCGGATGGCGAAGGAGCTGGTGCTCGCCCTGCGCGCGGCGTCCAACGATCGGGCGGCCGTGGCGGTCGTGCTGACCGGCGCGGGCGACCGGGCATTCTGCACGGGCGGCAACACGCGCGAGTACGCGGAGGAGTACGCCGGAGCGCCCGGCGAGTACCGGCAGTACATGCGGCTCTTCAACGACATGGTGACGTCGATCCTGCAGTGCGACAAGCCGGTGATCGCGCGCGTCAACGGCATGCGCGTCGGCGGCGGACAGGAGATCGGCATGGCCTGCGATTTCTCGGTCGCCACCGATCTCGCCGTCTTCAGCCAGGCTGGACCGCGCCACGGCTCCGCGCCGGACGGCGGGAGCACCGACTTTCTCCCGCTCTTCGTCGGGATCGAGCGCGCCATGTTCAGCTGCACACTGTGCGAGATGTGGAGCGCCCACCGCTTCTACGCCTACGGCGGCCTGACCGACATCGTCCCCGCGCTCCGTGTGGACGGACGCTGGGTGCCGAATCCGCTGGTGGTCACCGACCGCTGGCACGACGAGTTCGGCCGGCTGGTGATCGGCGACTGGAAGACAGGTGCCGCACGCGACGAGGGGAAGGCGCTCCTCGCACGCGGAACCGTCGATCTCAGCCGGCTCGACGAGACGGTCGATGCCCTGTGCACCAGGCTGCTCTACACGATGCCGGACTGCCTGACCAAGACGGTCGAGAGCCTCCGCAAGCACAAGCTGGAGCACTGGGATCGCAACCGCGAAACCAATCGCGCCTGGCTGGCGCTGAACATGATGACCGAGGCCAACGCCGGGTTCCGCGCCTTCCATCTCGGTACGCGGGACCGGCGCGAGGTGGACTTCGTGCGGCTGCGCCAGCGGCTGGCGCAGGGCGCCCGCTGGAGCGAGGACCTGGTGCGCGAGATCGCGCCGTGGGTCGCCGGCGCAGCCATGGAGGAGACGCGGTGAGCAGGCTCGCGGAGATCGTGTCGCGCGTCGAGTCGCTGGCGGCCGACGTGGATCTCGAGAGCGTTCGAAGATGGAAGGCCGAGCGCCCGGGGCGGCGCGCCATCGGCCACATGCCGATCGCCGTTCCCCGCGAGCTGATCCTCGCCGCCGGCATGCTGCCGGTCGGCATCGTCGGCGCAGGCGACCGCCTCGAGATCATCCGCGGGGACGCCCACTTCCAGAGCTACATCTGCCATATCCCCCGCAGCACGATCGAGCTTGCGCTGACGGGCCGGCTCGATGCGCTCGACGGAATGCTCTTCCCCTCTATCTGCGACGTCATCCGGAACCTGTCCGGCATCTGGCAGCTGCTCTTCCCGGGCCGCTACGTTCGCTACGTCGACGTGCCGCAGAACTTCGATCCGGCTGTCGGGGGGCGCTACTGGCGCGCCGAGCTCGACGCGCTCCGCGAGGACTTCCAGCGCATGACCGGGGATCCGCTGAACGACGAAAGCCTGCGCGAAGCCATTGCCGTCTACAACGAGAACCGGCGGGCGATCCGAGAGTTGTACGCCGCACGCTCAACCGCGCCCTGGTCGTTCCCGACGGCGGAGATGTATCAGGTGCTTCGCGCGGGCAACCTGCTGCCTCCCGAGGATCACACGGCGCTCGTGCGCGACTACATCAGGGAAGCCGCGCTCGATCCGGATCGGCGCGAGGAGGACCGCAGCCGCGTCGTGCTCGTCGGCATGTTCTGCGAGCAGCCGCCGATCGGCCTGCTCCTGACGCTCGAGCGGGCAGGTTGCTGGATCGTGGACGACGACCTGCTGCTCGGGCTTCGCTGGCTCGTCGACGATGTGCCGCTCGACGGTGATCCGCTGGAGAACCTGACGCGCGCCTTTCTCGATCAGCACGTGCGCACGGCATCGATGTACGAGCCGGAAGGACGTCGCGGGACCTGGCTGGTCGATTCCGTGCGCGCCAGGGGCGCCGACGGCGTGATTTTCTGCGCGCCGAGCTTCTGCGACCCCGCGCTGCTCGACCAGCCCATGCTGACATCCGCGCTCGACCGCGCAGGCATCCCGCACACCGAGTTCAAGTACTCCGAAGACACCGGCCAGTTCGCCGTCATCCGCGAGCAGGCGGGCACGTTCTCGGACTCCATCCGACTCTGGAGTGAAACATGACCGCGGAGAGCACCCGCGCCGTCGAGAAGGAGCGCAGCATGCTCCTGCAGAAGGAGCTGATTGGAGGGCACTACGATGCGCTCGCCCGCGCGCACGAGGAAGGAAAGAAGGTCGTCTACACCTTCGTGCCCGGCAACCTGACCGAGCTGCTGCGGTCGTTCGACTTGCTGCCGGTGCTGCCGGAAATCAACGCGCTCCAGTCGGGCATGCGGCGCAAGTCCGCCGAGTACATAGCCGAGGCGGAGAAGGCCGGCCACAGCGAGGACGTCTGCACGTATGTGAAATGCGACATCGGGATGCTGCGGAAGGGCAACGTGGGCCCGACGGGCCAGACGCTTCCCAAGCCTGATCTGCTGCTGCTGTCCTACACCGGCTGCTTCACCTTCATGAAGTGGTTCGAGCTGCTGCGCCAGGAGTACGACTGCCCGGTCGCAATGCTGCACGTGCCGTATCAGGCCGACGGCCGGATCCACGGCCACCATCTGGCCTACATCGTCGATCAGCTGAAGCGGGAGGTCATCCCGCAGCTGGAGAGCATTACGGGGCGCACGTTCGACGAAGACCGTCTGCGGGAGAGCCTCGGGCGTTCGGCAGCCGCCGAGGAGGACTTCGTTCGCGTGCTCGAGAGCGCGAAGCACGTGCCGTCGCCCGTCGACGCGTACTTCGGGGGCGTCTACTACATCGGTCCCATCTTCAGCGCGTTCCGCGGGACGGCTGAAGCGATCGAATACTACCGCGTTCTGCGTGAGGAGGTCGAAGCGCGTACGCGCGCGGGGGAGGGGCCGATCACGCCGGAGGGGCCGATGGGGCGCGAGCGCTACCGCCTCGTCGTCGAAGGTCCGCCCAACTGGACCAGCTTCCGCGAGTTCTGGAAGATGTTCTACGGCGAGGGGGCGGTCGTCGTCGCCAGTACCTACACGAAGGTGGGCGGGCTGTACGATCGCGGCTTCCGGCACGACCCCGCCCGTCCGCTCGAGAGCCTCGCCGAGTACTGCCTGGGCTGCTACACCAATCTCGGGCTGCCGACCCGCGTGGAGCTGCTCGAGAAGTACATCCGGGAGTACCGGGCGGACGGCTTCGTCATCAACAGCGTGAAGAGCTGCAACTCGTTCAGCGTGGGCCAGCTCGCGATGCTCCGCCAGCTCGAGGAACGGACCGGCGTTCCGGGCGCGTTCATCGAGAGCGATCTGGTGGATCCACGGTACTTCTCGGCAGCCAACATCAGGAACCGGCTCGAGAGCTACCTGCAAATGCTCGATCAGAAGCGGGCGGCCGGGGCAGGCCGATGAGCCGGCTCGAGGTGTTCGTCGGCATCGACCTCGGGTCCACCACGACGAAGGCTGTCGTGCTCAACGGCGCCGGCGAGGTGATCGGCCGAGGGATCACGAACAGCCGTAGCAACTACGACGTGGCCTGCGCGATCGCGCGCCAGGAAGCCTTCGTGGCCACGCGGTTCAATCTGACGCAGGCGGCGCTTGCCGCGGAGCCTGAACTGGCGCTGCGTGCCGGCCGCCTGCTGCCGGCCCTGTCGCGGAGCTTTCGTCTGCAGCAGCACCTCGATCAGCTCGAGCGGCTCCGGCACGCGCTCGCTCGGGCCGCCGGCCACGGACGCGACCGGGCGCGTGGCGAGGACGTTCAGACAAGGATCGACGGCATCGTCGATGCCATGCGCACGCGGGCGGCGGCGCATTTCGGCGGGCTCTCGACGCGCAAGAGCGACTTCTTCCGCGACCTGGCCGCGGCCGATTACATGCACCTCGCCGAGCAGCAGGCAGACCCGGACGGCGTGACGTTCGACGTCCTTGCGAGCCTGTTCGACGCCGCCATCCTGCCGGTCGAGAACTCCTCCAGCGAAGCGCTTTTCGAAACGCACATCGACGCCGCGCTCGAACGCGTCCTGCAGAAGGGCGTGGAGGATTCGTCCGCCGCGGGCCGCATACGCGAGATCGTCCGGGGCGTGAGCCGGATCGAGCTCACCGAGGCTTCCACAGTCGGTACGGGTTACGGCCGCCAGCGCCTGCCGTTTCCCAAGGAGCAGATCCGGAGCGAGATCCTCTGCCACGGCCTCGGCGCACACGTGATGTTCCCAGCGACGCGGACGGTCCTCGACATCGGCGGCCAGGACACCAAGGCCATCCAGGTGGACGCTGAGGGCATCGTCACGAGCTTCCAGATGAACGATCGGTGCGCCGCGGGGTGCGGGCGGTATCTGGGATACATTGCCGACGAGATGAATCTCGGCCTTCACGAGCTGGGTCCGCTCGCGCAGCAGAGCCGGTGCCACGTGAAGATCAACAGCACCTGCACCGTTTTTGCCGGGGCGGAACTCAGGGAGCGTCTCTCCCTCGGGCAGCGCCGCGAGGACATTCTCGCCGGCCTGCATCGTGCGATCATCCTGCGCGCCATGTCGCTGCTGGCGCGATCGGGTGGCGTGTCGGACGAGTTCACGTTCACGGGCGGCGTGGCGCGCAACCCGGCCGCCGTAGCGGCGCTGTCCGCGCTCGTCCGGGAGAACTACGGGGACCGTCAGTTGAACATCTCGGCCGATTCGATCTACACGGGCGCGCTGGGCGCCGCGCTGTTCGCGCTGCGCGCCGGGCAGCAGGTCTCGACATGCTGATCGCGGCCGGCATCGACGTGGGCTCCAGCTCGGTCAAGACGGCGCTGGTTTCCACCGCCGGGGGCCCGGCGCCAGAGGTCCTCTCGCTGCGCGCGGAGCGGATCCGCCGCCGCGACCTGCGCAAGGTCATCGACGAGTGCTACGCTGCTGCCCTCGCGTCGGCCGGTCTCGCTCCCGCCGACGTCGCCTATGTGGCGAGCACGGGCGAGGGGGAGCTGGTCGAGTTCCGCCGCGGCCACTTCTACGGCATGACAACTCATGCACGCGGCGCGACGTTCCTGCTGCCGTCGGCCCGCGCCGTGCTGGACGTCGGCGCGCTGCACGCCCGGGCCATGCGCATCGACTCCAGGAGTCGCGTGCTGGCGTACCGGATGACCAGCCAGTGCGCCTCGGGCTCGGGCCAGTTCCTCGAGAGCGTCGCGCGGTATCTCGGCGTGGCACTCGAGGACGTCGGCTCCCTGTCGAAGGGCGCCTCGAATCCGCAGCAGGTGAGCAGCATCTGCGCCGTGCTGGCCGAAACCGACGTCATCAACATGGTGAGCCGCGGCATTTCGACCGCCGACATCCTCAAGGGCATTCACCAGTCGATGGCCGGCCGTTTCGTGAGGCTGCTCCAGTCCATCAACGTCGAAGGCGACGTGCTCATCACCGGCGGGCTCTCGGCCGACGAGGGGCTGGCGCAGGCAACCGTCGAGCGGGCGAAGGCCGCGAAGCTGAACGTGGCGATCCACACGCATCCGCACTCGATTCACGCAGGCGCCCTCGGTGCCGCGCTCTGGGGAGCGTTCAGGCACGACCTGCTCCAGCGCCGCGCACGGATGACCGCGTGATGTTGAAGGAGCTGGCCGGATCCGTGGCGGTGGTGACCGGCGGGTCCGGCGGGATCGGCCGGGCCATCATCGCGCGCCTTGGCGGTGCGGGCGCGAAGGCGTGCTGCCTCGACCTGGTCCGCCCGTCAGACGGCTCGTGGTGGGTCGAGACCAATGTGTCCGATGAGCGCTCCCTTGCTTCCGCGCTCGACGATGTAAACACGCGGGAAGGACGGCTCGACATCCTGGTCCACGCCGCGGGCATTTCCTTCGACGCGGTCGTCTGGAAGACGCCGGCTGCCGAGTGGGATCGCGTGCAGGCCGTCAACCTGCGCGGGGCGTTTCTCATGCTCAGCCACGGCATTCCGCTGCTCCGGCGCGCCGGCGGCGGCCGCGCCGTGCTCATCGGGTCGATCAATGGGTCGCGCGGCAAGTTCGGGACGTCCGCCTACTCGGCGAGCAAGGCCGGGCTGGTCGGTCTTGCGCGGACCGTGGCGCGGGAGGCCGGTCGATTCGGCGTCACGGTGAACGTCATCGAACCCGGCTGGGTGCGCACGCCGTTGACCGAGAAGATCGCCCGCGAGTTCACAGAGGCAGCCATTGGCGAGACCCTCGCCGGGAGGC
>DATIEW010000839.1:0-4686 GCA_035455585.1 Vicinamibacterales bacterium
CCACTATGCGGCTCGCCCCAAACGATTGGAGAATCCTCGTTGCGAGCCGCATAGCGGTCGAGGAGGGCCGCGCGCCGGCATTCACTGGCCATGCCGCGCAGTGTATACTGACGCCCTTCCGGCGGGACATCCCCGGGGTCAGACCGGAACCAGGGGTCACGGGAGGTGGCAGCGATGCAGCGGACGCGAAACGTCGTGATTGGCGGAAGCCTGGCGGCGGTCGTGCTGGCCCTCGGCGTGGGCGAACGGCTCCTCGGGCGGGCGACCACCGCACAGGCAGGGGGTACGGTCCAGGCGCCGCGGTTCGAGGTCGACCCGTTCTGGCCCAAGCCCCTGCCGAACCACTGGCTGCTCGGTTCGACCATCGGCGTCTCGGTCGATGGCCAGGACCACGTGTGGATCGTCCACCGCGGGGCCGCGACGCTGAACGCGCGCACCGAGATGGGCGCCGCCACCGACCCGAAGACGGCCGAAGAGTGCTGCGTGCCGGCGCCGCCGGTTCTGGAGTTCGATCCGGCGGGCAACCTCGTCGGGCACTGGGGCGGCCCCGGCGAGGGCTACCAGTGGCCCGAGTCGAACCACGGCATCACCGTCGATCACAAGGGGAACGTGTGGATTGGCGGCAACGGCCGCGGGAGCGTGGCTGGCAGCTACGCGGACTCGCAACTCCTGAAGTTCACGCGGAGCGGGAAGTTCCTGATGCAGGTCGGGCAGGCGGGGAAGAGCGCCGGCAGCAACGACACCGCCAACTTCCGCGGTCCCGCGAAGATCTTCGTCGATCCGAAGACCAACGAGGTGTACGTCGCCGACGGCTACGGCAACAAGCGCGTCGCGGTGGTCGATGGGGAGACGGGCGCGTTCAAGCGGTACTGGGGTGCCTACGGCAACAAGCCGGACGACACGAACATAGGCCCGTACAAGCCGGGCACCCCTCCCGCCCAGCAGTTCCGGTCTCCCGTGCACTGCGCCGAGCTGTCCCTCGATGGCCTGGTCTACGTGTGCGATCGTCCGAACGACCGCATCCAGGTGTTCAAGCCCGACGGCGCGTTCGTCAAGGAAATTTTCATCGCGCCGACGACGCTCGGCGACGGCTCGGTGTGGGACATCGCGTTCTCGAAGGACCCGCAGCAGCGCTACCTCTACCTTGCCGATGGGAAGAACGAGAAGGTGTACATAATCCAGCGCGACACGATGCAGATCGTGAGCAGCTTCGGCGGCGGTGGCCGTCAGCCCGGCCAGTTCTTCGCCGTCCACAGCATTGCCACCGACTCGAAGGGGAACATCTACACGACGGAGACCTACGAGGGAAAGCGCTTGCAGAAGTTCGTCTTCAAGGGGATAGGTCCCGTCCCGTCGAATCAGGGCCCCGCCTGGCCGCGGTAGCCGCGCCCTCAACATCCAATTCCCAACTCCCAACTCCCAAGACACTCACCTCCGTTCACTGCGGGCAGCTTGGGAGTTGGGAGTTGGAAGTTGGGAGTTGACGTCGCGTGAATCTTCAGCTTTCTCTCTGATGCGGGACTCCGCTGAGAGAACCGGACGCCGCCGGCGCGCCGCGTTCATCGCCGCGGCCGCGCTGATCACGATCTACGGCGGGCTGCTGCGATTCGAGGCGCTCGTCGCCGGATACGGATGGATGGGCCAGCCCCGCTGGTCCGCGGCGCTGGAGCAGCATCTCGTTCCCGTGGCGCGCGAGCTGCGCCCGGAGGTGGTCAGCTGGAAGCGGGTCGATGTGCCGTACGTCGGCTCGGACCCCATCAATTACCTGAAGTTCGCCCGCGAGATGCGGCATTTCTACCAGGGGCACGTCCGCGAACCGGTGTTCCTCGCGCTGACACGCGGCTATCTCTGGCTGACCGGCGGCCTCGACATCTCGGTGAGCTTCGCATCCGCGACGGCGGGCACGCTGGCCGTCCTGGCCACCTGCCTGCTGGGGGCGGCGGCCTACTCGCCTGTCGTCGGCCTGGCGGCCGGATTGGCCCTGGCTATCGAGATCCAGGCCATCACCTACAGCATCGAAGGCTGGCGCGACGACACGTACATGCTGTTCGTCGCACTGGCAGCCTGGTCGTTCGTGCTGCTGCTGCGGGAGCCGCGGACGTCCACCGGCGCGCTCGCGGGACTCCTGGCTGGCGGCGCCGTGCTCACACGCATCACCGCCCTCACGTTCGTCGCGCCGGCGCTGCTCTGGATCGCGGCCACCTCGCCGCGGCCCATGCGCGCGGCCACCCTCCGGGCGGTGGCGATCGCCGCGATGGTGTGCGCCGCCGTGATCGCTCCGTACCTCGTGAACTGCTGGCGAGAAACGGGCGATCCCCTGGTTGCGATCAACTACCACACACGCTATTACCGGAGCGCGGAGCGGCTGCCGCTCGACGAAACGGTCACCGCCGCGGACTATCTGGCCGAGAAGGTCCGAACCCGTCCTGCCTGGGCGCTGGATACCGCCACGCTGGGACTCGTTCAGGTCCCATGGTCCAACAAGTGGTGGGGATTCACCCCGTGGGCCGCGTGGCTCGCACCGGTGCTCCAGTGGAGTGCGGTGGCGGGCGCAATCGTCGCGCTCTGGTCCGCCTGCGGGCGGCTGCTGCTTGTCGTCCTGCTGACGTCGCTGCTGCCGACGGCAATCACGTGGCGGCTCGGCGGAGGTGGCGACTGGCGGTTCACCGCGCAGGCGTATCCGTTCTACCTGGTGTTTGCTGCGTCGGCGATTGCGGGGACGATCGGCGGTGCCCGCGCGCTGATTCGCCGGCAGTGGACGCCGTCGATGATCAGGCGCCGGGACGTCGCCGGGGCTGCGGGCGTCATGGCGGCCGCCGCCGCGCTGTCGATCATGCCAATCGCGATGCCGCTGCTGGTCGAGCGCGAAGCGCTCACCGCGCGGGACTCCGCGATGATCACGGCCGGCGATCGGGACGCGGCCTTCTTCATCGGACCGTGGTCGGAACCGCTGCCGGCTGAAATCGTCACGGTCAGGGTCGCGCAGTCGGAGTTCGTCGCGATCCGCCTGCCGCTGCCCGAGCCCGTCGACTATCTGATGACCATCCGTATGGACCCGCCCGACATGCCCGAGGGCGGCCGCGAGTCGTTCGTCAGCGTCTTCGTCAATCGCCGCATGCTCGCGAAGGTGCAGCTGACTCGTCAGGCGGATCGGATGGGGACGTACCGGATGAGGATACCCCGCGACGCCGCCAGGCCGCTGAGCCGCCTCGATCTCGTAGCCTCTCACACCGTTCCGGCACGCCAGGCGGGCCCGTACTTCGCCCCGCTCCCGCCGGAAACCCCGGTGGCGTTCAGGCTGTGGTACGTCAGGCTCGAGGTGGCGCCGGGGTTCTGATCCGAGCCGGGTCCGGGATCCGGGGTCCGGGATCCGGTCGGCGCTGCGGCCGACGGCCGCAACCCGCGAGCGCGCTACGGCATCGCTCGCGGCGGCGTGGCCCGCCGTCCGTCGCGCGATCCACGTCGATCCGGCAGCTGCCCTCCGGGGAGAGCAACTCCCGCACGAAAACGCCAGAGCATTCCCGCGCGACGTCCGGTTGTATCTCGCGGAAGCGAGCGGTACTATGCGCTAGGATCGTCGCCTCCTGAGGAGGGCTCATATGTCACAAAGACTGCGATCGTTCGCCGTTGCGACCATCGTCGGCATTGCGGGGCTCCAGGCCACGGCAGCAGACCAGGCGCCGCCGGCGGCGAAGCCGGCACCTGAACACCAGCGGCTCGGCTACTTCGTGGGCAAGTGGACGAGCGAAGGGGAGATGAAACCGGGGCCGATGGGACCCGGCGGCAAGATGACGTCAACGGATGCCTGCGAGTGGTACGACGGGCGCTTCGCCGTCATCTGCCGCTCGGACGGCAAGTCGCCGATGGGCACCTCGAAGAGCCTCAGCATCATGAGCTACAGCCCCGAGGAAAAGATCTACACCTACTACGCCACCGACAGTTCGGGCATGATGACGATGACCACCGTGCCGAGGGGGACCGTCAAAGGGGACACCTGGACGTTCCACGACGAGAGCATGATGGGCGGCCAGAAGATGAAGCTGCGCGTCACCATCAAGGAAGTGTCGCCGACTCTCCACACCTTCCTGATGGAGGTGCAGGGTGCGGACGGCAAGTGGATGCCGATGATGGAGTCGAAGACAACCAAGGTGAAATAGCACTAGAATCTCCCACCGAGGAGGGAACGATCGATGCTCAGAAGAAACCAGTCCGTCGCCGTCGCGGTGCTGCTCCTGGGCCTGGTCTCCGTCGGACGCGCCGCCCTTCAGGAGGCGACAGAGTACGGTCCCGCAAAAGGCAGCCTCGTCATCGTCGGCGGCGGTTCCATGGAGGGCACGGGCATCGTCGAGAAGTTCATCCAGCTGGCGGGCGGCCCGGACGCGAAGTTCGTAATCGTTCCCACCGCGGGCGGCAACAGGACGCAGGACGGCAGCGTCAGGGCGTTCAAGGAGGAGGACCGGATCGCATCCTGGCTGCGGCGCGGACTGAAGACCGTCAAGATGCTGCATACGCACGACCCGAAGGTCGCCGACACCGAGGCGTTCGTGAAGGACCTGCGCGAGGCCAACGCCGTGTGGTTCAACGGCGGCCGGCAGTGGAACATCGTGGATTCCTACGCGAACACCCTGACGTTCAAGGAATTCCACAAGGTGCTGGAGCGCGGCGGGGTGATCGGCGGATCGTCGG
>DATIEW010000840.1:0-3011 GCA_035455585.1 Vicinamibacterales bacterium
CTTGATGCCCGCGCGGCAGGCGCGCGCCGCAAGGTCGTGTCGCGCAATCGAGTTCTCGAGCCCCTCTTCGAGGAGCTGATCACAGCACGCCTGGATCCCGTGCATGTCGACGACGGACGGCGTAAACGGAAAGACGTTGCCGTCGATCCACTTCTCCTTCCAGTCGAGCATCGAGAGGAACGAGGCGCGGGGCGCCGCCGGGTTGGCCTTGATTCGCTCCCAGGCCGCGCCGTTGACGGCCATGAGCGTGATCCCGGGCGGGCCGCCGAGGCACTTCTGCGCCGCGGCGACGGCAATGTCGATCTGCCAGTCGTCGGTTCGAAACTCGATCCCGCCCAGCGAGGATACGCAGTCGACGATCGTCATTGCACCGTGGGCACGCGCTATCGGCCCGATCGCCGCGAGGTCGTGCTGCGTTCCCGACGGCGTCTCCGAGTGGACCACCGTGACGAGATCGATCTCGGGGTGCTCGTCCAGGTAGCGCTCGACTTCGGCGGGATCGACGGAGTCGTTGTACGGCACCTCGAGCTCGTGCAGCTCGGCGCCGAAGTCCTTCAGCCAGTAGCCCATCCCTTTGCCGAACACGCCGGAGACGAGGTTCAGCACGGCGGTGCCGGGTTGGACGAGCCCACGAGCTGCCGCCTCGAGCCCGAGCACGGCCTCGCCCTGCATGAGCAGGATGTCGTTCTTCGTGAGGAAGATCTCGGCGAGCTTCTGCTCCGTGTCGCGGAACAGCTCCATGAAGGCGGGGTCGTAGTGGTAGGTGATTTGCTTGGCCTGCGCGGCCAGGACTCGGGGCCAGGCCATGGTCGGCCCGGCGCTCAAGGTGAAGTCGGGATCGCGCATGACGCTTCTCCTTTCACTAACGGGTGCCACGCTCGTACGGGAGCGCGAGGGCCGCGGGCAGGTAGGCCCGCCGCCCGAAGACGACGAGGACGACGAGGACGAGCACGAACGGCAACGTGAACACCAGGTCTGTCGAGATGTTGATCTGCGCGACCTGGGCCCAGTCGGCGATGGACAGCGAGGCGCCGAAGAGCATGGCGCCGAGGATTGCCCACAGCGGCCGGCCCCTGGCCAGCATGGCGAGCACGATGGCGATGAAGCCGCGCCCGCCGACGATCGTGTCCTGGAAGAGACCGGTGCTGACGATCGCGAGGAAGGCACCGCCCAGACCGGCCATCGCTCCCGCGAACAGTACCGCCCAGGAACGCGTCGCGAAGACACTCACGCCGGCGGCGTCGAGAGCGCCCGGGGCATCGCCGGCTGCGCGAATGTTGAGACCCATGTGCGTGCGGCGGAGCATCCACGCCACGAGCACCGCCAGCACGAGCCCGAGATACACGATCATCGGCTGGCTGAAGATGCTCCCGTTCGACTCCCCCTTGCCACCGACCACGGGGATCTCGGACAGGCCAGGGACGGCCACCTTGTCGGCGGCGCCGAGCGTCGGCCGGCTCTCCGCGAACTCGGCCTCGAAGATGAGCCCGGTCGCCCCTTCGCAGGTGAGCGTGATGGCTATGCCGACCACGATCTGGTCCAGGCCCCAGCGGACGCAAAAGAGCACCATCAAGAGCGAGACGCCCGCGCCTGCGAGCAGGCCCGCTCCGAAACCGAGCCACTCGCTGCCGCCGTGGTACGCGGCGACGAACCCCGCGTACGCACCCATCAGCATCATCCCCTCGAGGCCGATGTTGAGCACGCCGGCGCGTTGGGAAACGAGCTCGCCGAGCGCCGCGAACATGAGCGGTACACCGGCGAGGATCGCCCCCGCAACGAGCGCCGTGAGCGCCTGCTCGGTGAAGACGTCGGTCGCTGCGAGCACGGTCGTCACCCGGTTCCCTCCGCGCGTTGCCGTCGGTAGGACACGCCCGGCAGGTAGCTGCCGCCCAGCTCCGCGCGGCGCGCGATCCATTCCGTCAGCGCCATGAAGAGCAGGGTCAGGCCGACGAGCAGGAGCGTGAACTTCGGCGTCAGGCCGGCGTTCTGGGCTGCGTAGTCACCGCCGATGGACGCGAGTGAGAGCAGTAGCACATAGGGAATGACGCCGATCGCGTGCAGGCGTGCGAGGAAGACGAGGGGGACGACCCAGAGCCCGAAAGCCGGATCCCAGTCGGCGCGCTGGTACCCCTTGACTCCGAGAATCTCGGTTGCCGCTGCGAAGCCGACGAACATGCCGGAGACCAGGAAGGCGACGACGATCAGCCGTGGCACGTCGAGGCCCATGTGCCGGGCAGAGCGCATCGAGGCTCCGAGCACCTGGAGGCGCAGCCCGAGCGAGGTGCGGCTCATCAGGAACCAGACGACGACGGCCGCAGCCACGGCGACGATGACGCCCACATGCACGCCCGGCCAGCGGCGTGCAGCCGATTCGGTTCCCGGGATCGAAGGGAGCAGCGCGGAGAAGTCGAGGGCTCGCGTCTGCGGGGTAGTCGTCGACGGGTCCTGGAACGGCCCCTTGACGAGGATCTGGGCCAGGTTGATGCCGATGAAGCTCATCATCAGCGTCGTGATGATCTCGTTGAGCTCGTAGCGAGCCTTCAACACGGCCGGCACGATCGTCCAGGCGGCTCCCACCGCACCGGCGATGAGGAACAGCACGATGAGGTTGGCTGCGTTGGGTAAACGCTCCTCGAACCTCGAGCCGATGCCCGAGATAACGGCCGCCGCGAGCAGGAACTGGCCGTCCATGCCCAGGTTCCAGATCCCGGCGCGGAAGGCGACGATCAGGCCGACGGCGATGAGCAGGAGCGGCGCGACCCGCATCAGCGAGTCCTGCCACGCGGCGAACTGGACGCCCCCCGACCAGACGTCCTTGTAGTACTGGATCGGGTCGACGTCGATCGCGACGAGAACCGCGGCGCCGGCCACGAGTGCCAGGACGAGGGGCAGGATCGAGCGCAGGACGAAGTCCCCGACGCGACCGAGCTGGGCGCTCCCGGGCGTCGCGTCACTGAGGCGCGGCGGCTCGCGAAGCTCGGTGGCTGCGGTCGTCTCGGTCACATCGCCTT
>DATIEW010000841.1:0-2350 GCA_035455585.1 Vicinamibacterales bacterium
CGATCATCGACCGCGTGACCGCCCGGCTTGGCCGCAAGCTCTACGAGGTGCCGGTCGGCTTTAAGGGGTTCGTCGACGGTCTGCTCGAAGGCGCGCTGGGGTTTGGCGGCGAGGAGAGCGCGGGGGCCGCGTTCCTTCGCCGGGACGGAGCGGTCTGGACCACCGACAAAGACGGCATCCTCCCGGCGCTGCTCTCGGCGGAGATCACCGCGCAGAGCGGCCGCGATCCCGGCGAGCTGTATCTCGACCTCACGGGCGACCTCGGCGAGCCCGCCGCGGAGCGCGTCGAGGCCCCGGCAACCGCCGAGCAGAAGCGGAAGTTGAGCAGGCTATCGCCGAAGCAGCTACGCATCACCGAGCTGGGAGGCGAGCCGATCCTCCGCGTGCTCGACCACGCACCGGGGAACAGCGCGCCGCTCGGCGGGATCAAGGTGGTCACCGCCAGCGGCTGGTTCGCGGCGCGGCCGTCCGGCACGGAAGACATCTACAAGATCTACGCGGAGAGCTTCCGCGGCCAGGAGCATCTGCAGGTCTTGCTGCGTGAGGCCCAGGCCACCGTCGACCGCGCGCTCGCAGACGGCTGACGCGAGGAGAGAGACTCATGTCGGAGGAGCTCTGTTGGCGCTCTCTGGCGCTGCACGCTCAGAGCGAGTGCCGAGCGCGCCGCGACACGCGCCCGTGAGGGTCTTCGATCAGGAAGACGTCGGCCTCGGTCAAGAACAGCCCGTGGCCGACGACGCCCGGCGTCTGGTCGAGTTCCGTGGCCAGCTGCGCCAAGTCCACGCCCGCGGGTAGCGGCGCATCTACGACCGGATTCCCGTCGTCCGTCTCGTACCGGCCCCCGCGCAGCGGCCCGTCGAGCCCCAGCTCGCGAAGCGCACGGCGCGTCGCGGCGAGCCCGAAGCGCAGCACCTCGATGGGCAGAGGCGCGGCCTCGCCCAGATGCTCGACCAGCTTCGCCGACTGCACGAGATACACCCGTCTCGCCGCAGCCCGCGCCGCAATCTTCTCGCGCGTCATCGCCCCGCCCCGCCCCTTGATCATCCGCATCGCCGCGTCCACCTCGTCGGCGCCGTCGAAGAGATAGTCGATGCGCTCGACTCCCTCCATCGCCTGCATGTTGAGCCCGAGCCTCCGGCCGAGCTCTTCCGACGCCCGGCTGGTCGCGACGCACAGGAGGTCCATTCTCTCGGCGGAAACGCGGCACGCCAGCGCCTCGATCGCCCGCGCCGCCGCCCGCCCCGTTCCCAGGCCCACCGTCATTCCGGCGCGGACCTCCTCCCCCGCCACTGCCGCGAGGTGCCTTCATGGCTCCTTTCACCATACCCGCCAGCGCCGCAGCAGCGATCGAATGCCCGGCCTCGAAGGCGCACGGCTGCAGGCGTCCGCGGCCTTCCTGATGGCTTCCGCCTGGGTCGGATAGGGATGGATGACGCGCGAAAGCGTACGCAGACCGATCCCCGCGACCATGGCCAGGGAGATCTCGTTGATCATCTCGCCGGCATGACGGGCGACGATCGTCGCGCCGAGGATCCGATCGGTCCCCTCCTCGACGTGGATCTTGACGAAGCCGTCCTCCTCGCCCTCGGTGATCGCGCGCGTTACCTCGTGCATGGGCACGGTGAAGGTCTTCACCGGGATGCCCTGCTCGTTGGCCTGCCGGACGTAGAGGCCGACGTGGGCGATCTCCGGATCGGTGTAGGTGCACCAGGGAATCACCAGGGCGCTCAACCGCTGGCGGCCGCGACCCAGTGTGTTCTGGACCACGATGCGCGCGGTGGCGTCGGCGGTATGGGTGTGCTTGTGCTCCAGGCAGGCGTCGCCGGCGGCGTAGATGCGCGGATTGCTCGTCTGCAGGAAGTCGTCGACGCGGATGCCGCTCGCGGCATCATAGGCGACGCCTGCGGCTTCAAGGTCCATCCCTTCGAGGCTCGGCAGCCTACCGACGCCGGCCAGGATCCGGTCGACGACGACCGTGCTCTGGTAATCGTCACTCAGCAGCTCGACCGTCCTCTGGCCATCTTCGGTGCGGACGTTGACGGGCCTGGTGTTCAGCCGCACCTCGATGCCGTCGCGCGCAAAGGCATCGGACAGGATCTGCGCGGCGTCGCGCTCTTCCTTGGGCAGGAACAGCGGAAGATGCTGCACGATGACCGTCTTGGCCCCCAGCCGACCGAACGCCTGCGCCAGCTCGCAGCCCAGCGGGCCGCCGCCAACCACCAGCAGACGACGCGGTAACTCGGTCAGGTCGAACACGTTCTCATTGGTGAGGTAGTCCGCGTCGACCAAGCCCGGGATGGACGGCATTTCGGGTCGCGAACCTGTAGCGATCATCGCCTTCTCGAAGCAC
>DATIEW010000842.1:0-2691 GCA_035455585.1 Vicinamibacterales bacterium
TGTGCGCCTGGTCGATCAGCGCGGCGAGATGGTCGGGCCTGATGCCCTTCGCCTTGAAGCCGCGCGCTCCCTTTGCCGCCCACTCGTCGACGTCGGCGCGAACCCGCTCAGGGGTCATCTCCGTGTTGCTCCAGCCAGGCCGCGCCGTGCCGAAGTAGGGCCCCGAATTGTAGATCCTGGGACCGATCTGCACCCCCGCGTCGATCCGCTCCCGCGCGGCCCGCATCTCCTCCGGATTCACTTCGCCGCCCGGAAACGTCGACGTCACGCCGTTTGCGAGAAAGAGGACGGGATTGACCGTGTGCTCGTCGAACCGACCCTCGCCGAAGAGGTCGACCGCGTAATGCGCGTGCAGGTCGAAGAGGCCGGGCAGGATCGTCTCGTCCGGCTCCAGCTGGACGAGGCGGGCGGGCGCGACGTCCACGCCCGCCAGGTTCGCGTTGACCTGCACGATCGTCCCGTTGCGCACGACGAGCCCGGTGTTCGCCACGGCCCGATCGCCGACGGCGTCGAAGATCAGGCCGCCACGGAGGACGGTGTCGCCCGGCTGGAACGGAGGCTGCCCCTGGCCTCGTCCGCCGAGTGCCAGGGCGGCGCCAAGCGCGGCCGCCAGCACGATGGTTCGAGTCACTGCCGGCCTGCTGTCGACGTGCTCTTCGCCCGGGGTTTCAGGTACTTCTCCCACCATTGCAGCTCGCTGATCATGCGGTGGACGTTGTTCCAGTGGCCGCTGATCCCGTGCGCCTGGCCGGCGTACTGGATCATCCTGGCCGGTATGCCGCGGCGCTTGAGCGCGAAGTACAGCTGCTCGGCCTCTTCGTACGGCACGCGCTGATCGACCTCGCCGTGCACGAACAGCGTCGGCGTTCTCACCCGGCCGGCGTAGGTCAGCGGCGACTGCCGGATCATGATGTCGCGGGCCTTCTGTTCCCACGGCGTCCCGAAGAACTCGGTCTCCTTCGTCCGGTAGATGTCGGCCGTGCCGTAGTCGCTGATCCAGTTCGAGATGCCGGCGCCGGTGATCGCCGCCGCGAAGCGGTCGGGGTACTGCGTGATGAGCCAGTTCGTCATGAATCCGCCGTACGAATGGCCCGTGTGGCCCACGCGGCCCGGATCGACCGGGTAGTGCTTGAGGACGTAGTCGATGCCCGAGACGACATCCTGTCCGTCCTTGTCGCCCCACGCGCCCCACGTGGCCCACTTGAACGCGTCGCCGTACCCCGTGGAGCTGCGGAAGTTGGTGTCGAACACGAAGTAGCCGTTCGCGGCGAAAAACTGGTCCTTGAAATCGAAGCTGTAGCCCGTGGCCGAGTGCGGGCCGCCATGGCTCGTGACGATCATCGGATACGGGCCCTTCTGCGCGTCGTAGCCGTAGGGGAAGAGCAGCCAGCCCTCGATCTCCGTGCCGTCGTAGCTCGGCCAGCGGAGCCGCTCGGCCCTGCTGAACGCGATCTCGGAGACGATGGCCTTGTGGACGTCGGTGAGGCGGCGCTCGTTCGAGCCGTCGATGTTCGCGACGTATACGTCGGGCGGCACGTCGTGGACGCCGACGGTATACGCGATCTTCCTGAGCGCCTTGTCGAAGGTGATGCCGTTCAGCCGCCGCGGGCCTTTGGTGACCTGCTCGACCTGCCCACCCGGGACCGACACACGAAAGAGATGTGTTTCGCCGCCGATGCCCGCGGTGAAGTACAGGAAGCGGCTGTCGGGCGACCAGCGAGTCCCGCCCGGATCGAGATCCCAGTTCGCCGTGAGGTTGACCGGTTCGCCGCCGGGCAGCGGGCGAACGTAGATATCGCGGGGGCCGCCATGGTTCAGCTCCTGGTCGATGATCATGTCGGTGCCGAAGCTGCGCGAGTAGGACAGGTACTTCCCGTCCGGCGAGAAATCCACGTCGCTGTACACATACCCGTCGTCGGTCAGACGGGTGAGCGTGCCGTCCACAGTGACGGTGAAGAGATCCGTGCGGCTGTACTTCAGCTCGTTCCGCCTCTCCGGGTCGGCGGTGAATGCGAGGAGCTGGCCGTCGGGGTGCCAGGCGATCCCGCCGGGGCGGAGGTCCATGTCCACGAGCACTCGAGGCTGGCCGTCCGACGCCGGTTGGAGGACGAGCTGCTGCGCCGGCTGCGCCGTCGGATCGGGTGCCGGGAAGGGCGCGCCGTCCCGCTGGAAGTCCTTCCAGTCGAAGATGACGCCCTTGAAGCGATCCCCGGAGAGATGGCGCCGCTCGAAGTCGCTCGGGGAAGACGGCTCCGGCCGCGGCTGGGGCTTGTCCTGGGCACGCGCCAGCCATCGCCCATCGGGGCTTGGCGAGCCGCCACCCGCCCCGCCGCCGCCACGGCCGCCGCCGCGACCGCCTCTGCCGCCGCCGCGGCCGGCCTGGACCTCACGTCCCGGCACGGGCGGGGCGGACGCTCTAGCGGGATCGATCGTCCACTGCCGGCGCTCCGCCACGTACTCGAGCCGGTTGTCGTCGGTCCAGCGCCCCCCCGAAACATCGCGGCCGTAGTGCACGACGCGCCACGGCTGTCCGGTGCCGTCGGCCGCGACGAACCACGTGGCCGTCTCCGTCGTGTTCGTGTCTTCCACGCGGCTCGCGATCGTGAAGGTGACCCACCGGCCGTCGGGCGAGATCGCCGCGCCGCCGACGGTCTGAACCCGATAGTAGTCCTCGATGGTGAGCGCGCGTCG
>DATIEW010000843.1:0-3031 GCA_035455585.1 Vicinamibacterales bacterium
CCAGGCCGAAATCGAGCACCTTGACCTGGCCGCCGGCCCCGATCAGGATGTGCCCCGGCTTGAGGTCGGCGTGAACCAGCCGATCGTAGGGTTCGCCCTCCACGGCCGTGGCGAAGCTGTGGGCCTTGTCGAGGAACTCGCTGATGCGCAGGGCGGACTCGGCCGCCGTCCGCGGTTCGAGAGGTCCATGCCTGATCAGGTCGGTGAGCGCGCCCCCTTCGATCAGCTCCATCGCGATGAAGAGGTCGTCGCCGTCGTGCCCGATTTCGTAGATCTTGGGCACCATCCCGTGCGCCTGCTCGAACTGCTGCTGCAGGATGGCGCCGTGACGCTCCGCGGCAATCCGCTCCCGGGCATCCGCACCGTCCGTCATCAGGACGAGCTTGAGGGCGACCCGCGCGCCGTCGCTCCTGCGCCGTGCGCGCCAGACGGTGCCGAAGCTTCCCTGGTCGAACGGCTTCTCCCCTTCGGTCGTGTAATCCCCGACTTGCCAAGGCATCGACGGTGTGGCCTTTCAGCAACCCGTTAGCGAGGGCGCGGCGGCTCCGCGGTGACTATGACGTTATCGGCCGCAATTTGTTGCCGCTCGGCGGCCGGGGCGCCCTTGACGATCTCGGCTCCGAAGCCGGCGAAGAGGTTGCCCTTGAGCGTCGCCTGTGCGGACGGGGCGAGCGACACCGGTGGGACGAGCGGCCGGCCGGATCGCAGGAACACGCTCCGGGTCACGGTGGCCTGCGATCGCTGTCCGGCAGTCAGGGCGGGGCCCTCAACCGCAAAGTGCCCGCCGTGCACGGTGAGCGCCGCGCCCTGGAGCAGTTCGATACCGGCCTGCATGGGGCCGGCGATCTCCGCGAGCTCGATCGTCCGGCTCTGTCCCGCCGCGCGAATGCCGACGTCGATTGGCAGCGTGGCGGTCGATTCCACGCGGATCCCGTAAATCCTGCCGCCGAGATCGCCGACAGCGGTGATGGCCGCCCACTCGCCATCGGTGCCGGCCATTCGCGTGAGCGTCACGCTCGCCGGCACCCGCGCGACGAGGTGCACGCCGTCGGGCACCACGACACGTTCCGGGTAGACGCCAGGCTCGACCCGTACGGTGTCTCCGGCGCCCGCCGTGCGGAGCGCGTCGCCAATCGTTCTGAACATCCCGGCACCGGAGGGTCCGACGACAAGCGTCCGGTTCGTCACGGCCCTGGTCGCCGGCATACGCCACACGAGCAGCAGCGCACCGACCACCCCCGTCATGGCCCCCAAGGCGAACCACGTCGTGCGGCTTCGCCACGCCCAGCGGCCCAGCCGGCGCGCGCCTCCGCTTGACGCGAGGCGGGACGGGGAGCCTCCTGTCGAGGCGGTCGGAAGCGCTCGCGGATGGCGCGCGGCGCGAGCCGCCCCCGCAAAGTCCGGCCCTTCGACGTAGACGACGGTCACGTTGTCCCTGCCGCCGGCCTGGTTGGCGGCCGCCACGAGCGCCTCCGCCACGGCATCGGGGTTGCCGGCGTGCCGCCTGACGATTCGATCGATGGTGGGGGAGGGAAGCATGTCGCTGAGGCCGTCGGTGCAGAGGAGGATCGCGCAATCGCGCTCGATCGGCTCGTGCACGACATCCACGTATTCCTCCTCGTCCTTGTCGCGGTACGCGCTCCCGACATCACGAAAGACCTCGTGGCGGCGCGGGTGCCGCATCGCGTCGGTCTCGGAGATCTCGCGCGCGTCCTCCCGTTCGCCGACCGGGGAATGGTCACGGGTCAGCTTCTGGATCCCGTCGGCGCGTAGCTTGTACAGCCGGCTGTCGCCGACGTGCCCGATCGTCAGCATGCCCTCGGCCACGACCGCGAGCGTGGCGACGCACGTCATGCCGCGCAGATCGGCTGACTCCGACGCGCGGCGGAAGATTTCGTTGTTCGCGATGGCGATGGCCTCACGGACGCGTTCCGCGGGCGTGCCGAGCGGCCGCGCGAGGCGCTGCAGGATCACGTCGTGGGCGATGGCCGCGGCCAGCTCGCCAGCCGCATGCCCGCCGACGCCGTCGATCACGCCGAACACGCCGCGCTCGGCGTCGATGAGCGGGAGGTCCTCGTTGTTGGCGCGCACGCGTCCCGGGTCGCTGCGATACGCGAAGCGCAATCCCAGCGCAGACGGACTGCTCGCGTCAGCCATGGTCGGCAACCCGCCCGAGGTAGAAGAGCCAGAATAGCGCCGCCGCCAGCGCGATCAGGAACGCGACGTCGCCCCAGTAGAGCCAGTTCATGCGTCCGGGCTCGCTTCGAACTCCATTACCAGGGCATCCGCGAGCTCGATGCGCGCGCGCGGCGGCAGCGGCTGTTCCGCGCCGGGCTGTATCACGCCCTCCGGGCCTTTCATGGCCGGCGCGAGCGGTTCGCCGTTCACCGACGTGCCCCAGAGACTGACGTCCTGGATAAGGAACTGTCCGCTCGCGTCCCGACGTATCCGGAAGTGTTCGCGCGAGACCTTCGAGCTGGCCACGACCTGGACGTCGACCCACGCGGAGCTTCCCCCGCGGCCGACCGCCAGGGTGTCTTTTCGCATCACGAACTCGTGCGGACCCTGTTCGTCCGTGTATCTCAGGCGAGCGCGCTCGACGGCATCGCCGCCGCGCTCCGCCGATGTGGTCCTGTGCGAAGCTGGCGCCGACGGCTGCTCGACGTCGGTCGTCGTCGAGGTCCGCCGCCCGCTCGCCACCACGCTCTTGACAATGCGGGTCGTCGGGGTGCCGGAGTATTCGGTCGGCGCCGGCAGGGCCAGCGTGGAGACAATGCCGAGCTGACCGTAGGTCAACTCGCCGTTCCGGTCGGCCTGGATGTTGATTTCCCAGCCGGAGGCAGGCACTTCGATCGGCGGCAGGTCCTCGCGCTGCAGCAGCCGCGCGAGCACGCGGCGCCCGGAACGCTCCAGGCCCTGGTTGATCTTCTCGATCTCGTTGGTGAGCGCGCGCTGCACTTCGGCCACGATGCGAGGCGCGATCGGCTCGATCGCGCTGAACTCCTCGGGGTGCAGGTACACGTGATAGACG
>DATIEW010000844.1:0-7319 GCA_035455585.1 Vicinamibacterales bacterium
GCACGCGGAACCTACATCTATCCGCCGCGTGCCTCCATGCGGATCGTGACGGACGTCGTCTCGTATTGCGCGCGCACGCTCCCGCAGTGGAACCCGATCTCGATCAGCGGCTATCACATCCGGGAAGCGGGCTCGACCGCCCTGCAGGAGGTCGCCTTCACGTTCGCCAACGCCGTCGCGTACGTCGAGGCCGCGGTGGCCAAGGGCCTCGACGTGAACCGGATCGGACAGCGCCTGTCGTTCTTCTTCAACGCGCACAACGACTTCCTGGAGGAAGTCGCCAAGTTCCGCGCCGCGCGCCGGTTGTGGGCGCGCATCATGCGGGATCGCTTCGGCGCCACGCACCCCCGCGCGCTGCAGCTCCGCTTCCACACGCAGACGGCCGGCAGCACGCTGACCGCTCAGCAGCCGGACAACAACATCGTCCGGGTGGCGCTGCAGGCGCTGGCCGGCGTGCTCGGCGGCACGCAGTCGCTCCACTGCAACGGCAGGGACGAGGCGCTGGCGCTGCCGACCGAGGAATCCGCCCGTATCGCGCTGCGCACGCAGCAGATCATAGCGGCCGAAAGCGGCGTGGCGAACACCGTGGATCCCGTGGGCGGCGCCTACGCCATCGAAGAGATGACGACGAGGATCGAGGAGGGCGCCCGCGAGGAGCTGGCGCGCATCGACCGGGCGGGCGGGACGCTGGCGGCCATCGAGCATGGCCTGATCCAGCGCGAGATCCAGGAGTCGGCCTACCGGGCGCAGCAGCGCATCGACAGCGGCGAGACCGTCGTAGTGGGCGTGAATCGCTTCGCCGCCAGCGGCGGGAACGGACTCCCGCCTCCCGATCCGGACGTCAGAGGCGAGACGGCTGCCACCCGGGACGCGGGAGAGAACCGGGCGCCGGCCGCATACGCGCTGCTGCAGATCGACCCGGATGTCGAACGGCGACAGGTCGATCGCACGCGCGCCCTCCGCGCCGCCCGGGACGAGGGAGCCTGGCGATCGGCGCTGGAGGCGGTCGCCGCGGCCGCCCGCGGATCCGACAACCTCGTGCCGCCCGTCATTCGCGCCGTGGAAACACGCGCCACGTTAGGGGAGATCGCCGATGCCTTACGCGGCGTCTTCGGCGAGTACAAGGAGCCGGATGCCTGAGTGGTCACGGACACGATTACGGCGGCATCCGGCCGCCGCCCTCGGTGCATCGCCGTAATCATGCCCGGGACCACTGAGCCAGACAGGGTCCCGCCCCGGTCCCGTGCCCGGCCGGCCGCGAGGCGCCTGCCCTCCCCGGATGGCCGGAACCGCGGCGAGGAAGAACCGGCATCCGGCCGCGGCCCTGACGGAGGGGGACCACCGCTGCTCTCCGTCGAACATCTCACGACGGGGTTCGACCAGGACGGTCGATTCACGCCGGCGGTCCTCGACATCAGCTTCCAGGTCGATTCAGGTGAAACCTTGTGCCTGGTTGGAGAGTCCGGCTGCGGGAAGTCGCTGACGGCCCTGTCGATCATGCGCCTCGTGGACCCTCCCGGGCGGATCGCCTCGGGCCGGGTCCAGTTCATGGGACGCGACCTGATGTCGCTCTCCGAACGGGAGATGCAGGAGGTGCGCGGCGCGGCGATCGCGCTCATCTTCCAGGAGCCGATGACGGCGCTCAACCCGGTGTTCACCATCGGCAGCCAGATCGAGGAAACGTTGCGCATTCACGGCCGGGCGACGCGGAGGACGGCGCGTCAGAGAGCGATCGAGCTGCTCTCGGCCGTCAGCATGCCCGAGCCCGACAGGCGGGTACGCGAGTATCCCCATCAGCTCTCGGGCGGGCTGCGGCAGCGCGCCCTCATCGCAATGTCGCTGGCCTGCGAACCATCGCTGCTCATCGCCGACGAGCCGACCACCGCCCTCGACGTCACCATTCAGGCGCAGATCCTGGACCTGCTGCGCGACCTCCGGCACCGTATGGGCCTCGCGCTCCTGCTCATCACGCACGACCTCGGCATCGTCGCCGGGATGGCCGATCGGGTCGCCGTGATGTATGCGGGCCGGATCGTCGAGGAAGCGGGCGTGGACGAGCTGTTCAGCGATCCGCTCCACCCGTACACACGCGGCCTGATGGGGTCGATGCCCCGCGGTGCGCCCGGTTCACGGCTGCGGGCCATCGAAGGCACGGTCCCGCCGCTCGGTCGGCGTCCGTCCGGCTGCTCGTTCGAACCGAGGTGTCCCGAGCGATTCGAGCCGTGCGCGGCGTCGCACCCGGAGGACACGGTTCTCGCGGATGGCCGGCGCGTGAAGTGCTATCTGCACGACAGGGAAGAAGGAAAAAGGAAAAAGGAAGAAGGAAGAAGGGATAGGGGAGAAGGGACCTGATGCTCCTCGAAGTCCGCGGCCTGGTCAAGGAGTTCACGCGGCGGCACGGCCTCCTTCACGGACCTTCCGCCATGCGGGCGGTTGACGGCGTCACGTTCTCGATCGGGGCGGGGGAGACGTTCGGCCTCGTCGGCGAATCCGGCAGCGGCAAGACGACGACGGGGCGGTGCATCCTGCGGCTGATCGAGCCGACCTCAGGGGAAATCAGGTTCAAGGGGGAGGACGTGCTGGGCTTTTCGCGCGCGCGCATGCGCCAGGCGCGGCGCGACATGCAGATCGTGTTTCAGGATCCGTTTTCGTCGCTCAACCCGCGGATGCGGGTTGGCGACATCGTGGAGGAGCCGCTCGTCATCCACAGAACCGGCTCGAGGGCCGAGCGCCGCAGGCGCGTGGAGGAGCTTTTCGATCTCGTCGGGCTCGACGCGACCCAGCTTCCCCGCTATGCCCACCAGTTCAGCGGAGGCCAGCGCCAGCGCATCGGGCTGGCGCGGGCCCTCGCGCTCAATCCGTCGTTCATCATCGCCGACGAACCGGTCTCGTCGCTCGACGTGTCGGTCCAGGCCCAGGTCGTCAACCTCCTGATGGACCTGCAGCAGCGGCTTGCGCTGACCTATCTGTTCATCGCGCACGATCTGCGGCTCGTGCGGCACATCTGCCGGCGCGTCGCCGTCATGTACCGCGGCCGTATCGTCGAGATGGCGCCGACCGAACGGCTGTTCGAGGCGCCCGCGCACCCCTACACGCGCGCGCTGCTGTCGGCCGTCCCGGCGCCCGACCCGGCCGCGCCGCGCCAGCGCATCGTGCTGGACCCGGCATGGTTCGACCGGAATGCGGCGCTGCGCGAAATCGCGGCTGGCCACCTGGCGGCGATCTGACTCCCAACTCCCAAAGCGCCCAACTCCCAAGGCGATCGCCTTGGATTGGGAGTTGGAAGTTGGGCAGGTCAGGCGGCGCGCCGGACGTCCCTCTCCACCTGCCCATCGCGCAGGTGGATCGCCCGGTGAGCGTAGGCGGCGATGTCGGCTTCGTGCGTCACCAGGATGATGGTGTTGCCGCCCTGGTGGAGACGATCGAACACGCCCATGATTTCCGTGCCCGTCTTCGAGTCAAGGTTCCCGGTGGGCTCGTCGGCGAGCAGAATCGAGGGGTTGTTGACGAGCGCCCTCGCAATGGCGACCCGCTGACGCTGGCCGCCCGACAGTTCGTTGGGCCGATGCGACGCGCGCGACATCAGCTCCACCTTCTCGAGCGCCTGCTTCGCGCGCTCCTGCCTGACCCTCGACTGGACGCCGGCGTACACGAGCGGCAGCTCCACGTTGTGCAGCGCCGTCGCTCGTGGCAGCAGGTTGAACGTCTGGAAGACGAACCCGATCTCCTCGTTCCGGATTCTCGCCAGCTCGTCGTCGTTCATCGAGCCGACCTCCTTGCCGTTGAGGAGGTAGCTCCCGCGGGTCGGCGTGTCGAGGCAGCCGATCAGGTTCATCAACGTCGACTTGCCCGACCCGGAGGGACCCATGATCGCCACGTACTCGCCGCGGTCGATCGCGATCGATACGCCGCGAAGCGCATGGATCTCTTCCTCGCCCATGACGTAGGTCTTCCAGAGATCGTGGGTCTCAATCAAGGCGTTTTCCTCGTGTATGACAGCCCGGCCTCGGACACCGCCTCAGTGGTGAGGTATCTGGTTGGCGGGGGTGCGCCGGGGCACATCGGCCCGTGGCGCGCTGGGACCCGCTAACCAGATTCATTGTGAGCTCTCGAGTGCTACATCCTGAGACTCGCCGCTGCACATCACGGGCTAAGACGATCCGGGATAGTCTACGGTTGGTTCGACCACCCGGTTCCGACTGTGGGCCCGGCGGTGCCTTCCGAAACGGCCGGCCGTCTGCGGGTGACAGGTACCCGCACCTCCTGGCCGGCAGGCCCTCGAAGCAGCACGGCATCCGGCTCGATTCGCACGACGACCCACGATCCAACCGGATCGCCCACTCCGACGACCGAGTCGTCGACGATTGCAAGCCGGCGTTCGGGAGCGATCAGGATGCCGCGAACCGCCGGGAGCGGCACGGCCGGGGGTGCGGCGGCATCACCCGACGGGGCTCGTTCCCGCTCCCCCATGATACCGGTCGTGGGCTGCGGCCGGGACTGAACATCCCGTGGCCCCTCTACGTGCTGCCCTGCAGCCGGAGCAGGTGCCGGTTCCGTCCCCCGGTCCAGCGTGTCAGGGATACGCGGCTTCGCTTCCTGACCTGCTGAAGGCGTCGGCGCCGGCCTTGCCTCAGTTGACGACGCCGGCGTCTGGCCGAACCAGTAGCGGGCCCCCCACCAGGAGACGCCGATGGCCAGGAACAGAACGGCCGCCCACCGCCAGTCAATCCAGCGGGTCAGCCCGCTGGAGCCCTCGGCCCCGGCGCCGGCCGCCGCAGCCCACGCCAGCCGCCAGGCTGCTGGAGATTCCAGAGCCGCGCCGTCCGGCCCGCCAGCAGCGGTCGATCCGTCCGGTGAGTCGAGCGTTTCGAATTCGACGTCCAGTCCCTCGGTGAGCGGCATCGTCAGCGACCGCAGATCCGGCAGATTGCCGCAGGCGATCGCGGACTCGACGCTCACCGAGTGCTGGACGCGAACAGCCTCGAAGGCCTGACGGAGCTGCGGCAGTATCTGTGCGACGAGGATGTACCGCCGGAGCAGGTGCGCCTGTCTGCGCTGCTCGGGGGCGGTGATGGTCCAGTTGAACACGCGGGCGTGCAGGAGCAAGCCGCTCCGGACGATCGCGACTGCCGCTCCGTGTCTGTTGATCGCCAGCCACGCGACCGCCCCTTCACCAACCGGCCGGGGAACGAACCGCGCCAGCTGCGTGAGCGCCTCCGCCGGCGACAGGATCGCGCGAATCTGAAAGCCGGCTGCGCGGAGCGCCGCAATCTGGTCGCGATGCTCTGACTCTTCCGGCTGTCGATGGGAAAACCTGGGACGTTCACGTGCGGGCCAGACGACGACACGGGCGGGCCGCGGGAGCCGCAGGTCGCGTCTGGCACCTCTTAGAAGCGCAATCTGCCCCTCCTCGTCCGAGGGCCATTCGACACCTTCGAGGAGCCGTGCGGCTCGCGGCTCCCGAGCGCTTTCGCGCACGCGGCCTTTCGCCAACACGCAGAAGTCGGGTCCGATCTCGATCCCGGTGCAGCCGCTCATGACTCCCGTGTTCTTCCGCTACCCTTCCTTCTCTTCGTATTCCGTTTTCAGCCGGGCGACGACCGCGGGGTCGGCGAGCGTCGTCGTGTCGCCGAGCGCCTTCCCCTCGGCAATGTCGCGAAGCAGCCGCCGCATGATCTTCCCCGACCTGGTCTTGGGAAGATCGGCCGCGAACAGGATCTGGTCGGGTCTTGCAATGGCGCCGATCTTCTTGGCGACGTGCTCCTTGAGCTCGTCGGCCAGGTCCGGAGACGGACTCGTCCCCTCCTTGAGCGTCACGAAGGCAGCCACGGCCTGGCCCTTGATCTCGTGCGGCGTTCCAACGACAGCCGCTTCCGCGACGCGGCGGTCATCGACGAGCGCGCTCTCGACCTCCATTGTCCCCAGCCGATGTCCGGCCACGTTGAGCACGTCGTCCACGCGGCCGAGCAGCCAGAAGAAGCCGTCCTCGTCACGGCGGGCGCCGTCCCAGGTGAAGTACACCCCGTCGTCCCAGCGGCTCCAGTACTGCTTCACGTAGCGATCGGGGTCGCCGTAGATGCCGCGGAGCATCGCCGGCCACGGTCGCGTCAGTGTGAGGAGTCCGCCGCCGGTCTGGACGCTGGCACCCTGTCCATCGCGAATCTCCGCCGTCACGCCGGGGAACGGCCGCGTCGCGGATCCGGGCTTGGTGCTGACAATCCCCGGCAACGGAGTAATGAGGATCATCCCTGTCTCGGTCTGCCACCAGGTGTCGACGATCGGGCATCGTTCGCGCCCGATGTTCGTGTGGTACCAGATCCAGGCCTCGGGGTTGATCGGCTCGCCGACAGACCCCAGCAGCCTGAGGCTGCCCAGGTTCCGCCTGGCTGGCCATTCCGTTCCCCAGCGCATGAACGCTCGAATCGCCGTGGGGGCCGTGTAGAAGATCGTGACGCCGTGCCGCTCGATGAGCTCCCAGAAGCGGTCCTTCTGCGGCCAGTCCGGCGCACCCTCGTACATCAGAACCGTGGCGCCGTTGGCCAGCGGTCCGTAGACGACGTAGCTGTGGCCGGTGACCCAGCCGATGTCCGCGGTGCACCAGTAGACGTCGTCGTCTTTGAGGTCGAACACCCACTTGGCGGTGGCGTAGGTTCCGACGAGATACCCGCCGGTCGTGTGGACGATGCCCTTCGGCTTGCCCGTGGTGCCGGACGTGTAGAGGATGTAGAGCAGGTCCTCGGCGTCCATCGCCTCGGGCTCGCACTCGGTCGCCGCGTCCTGCATCAGGCGGTGGTACCAGTGGTCGCGCCCCTCCCGCACGTGGATCGGGAACGCCCCGCCCGCCTGCCGCTGGACGATGACGACGTTCCTGATCGACGGCGTCCCCGCGAGCGCCTCGTCGGCCATCTGCTTGAGGGGGACGATGGAGCCGCGGCGGTAGCCGCCGTCGGCGGTGACGAGCAGCACCGCCTGCGCGTCGTTGATCCGGTCGCGCAGCGACTCCGCGCTGAAGCCGCCGAAGACCACGCTGTGCACCGCCCCGATTCGGGTGCAGGCGAGCATCGAAATCGGAAGCTCGGGAATCATGGGGAGATAGATGGCGACGCGGTCGCCCTTCTTCACTCCGAGCTTCTTGAGGACGTTCGCGAAGCGGTTCACTTCCCGGTAGAGGTCCCAGTAGGTCAGGGTCCGCCGATCGCCGGGCTCCCCCTCCCAGATGTAGGCGGCCTTGTTGCGGCGCGCGGTCTTCACGTGCCGGTCGAGGCAGTTCGCGCTGACGTTGAGCTTTCCTCCGGTGAACCACCGCGCGTGGGGCGGGT
>DATIEW010000845.1:0-2438 GCA_035455585.1 Vicinamibacterales bacterium
GAAGCCGGCGTCCGCGGGCATCAGCCGGAGAAATCCCTTGAGCATGAGACCGGCCCCCACGAGGAGGACGAACGAAAGCGCGATCTCGGTGACGACGAGCGCGCCGCGCACGCCTCCCCAGCGCGTGGTGCGCTGCTCGACGCGTCCGGCACCCGACAGGCTGGCCAGAAGCCCCGGGCCGTTGCCACCGCCATAGACCAGCGCGGGGACCAGCCCCACGCCCAGGCCGCAGCCCACGGCCAGCAGCGCCGCGAAGACCAGCACGTTCCAGTCGACGCCGATCGCGGACAGCCGGGGAAGGACGTCGGCGCCGAGCGCGCGAACCACAGCCGTGCCCCAGACCGCGAGGATCGCCCCCAGCACGCCACCCGCTCCCGTCAGCATCAGGCTCTCCAGCAGCACATGCCGGATCTGACGCCAGCGGCTCGCGCCTAACGCGCGTCGCACCGCGAGCTCACGATCGCGGGCGGCACCCCGCGCCAGGAGCAGCGTTGCCACGTTCACGGCGACGAGGAGGAGCACGAAGCACACACTGCCGAAGAGCACCGCCAGCGGCTTGCGCAGGCTCCCGACGGTGATCTCCTGGAGCGAATCCAGGTCGGGGCGGACGTTCACCGAGTCGGTCCCGGTGATGTTCGGCATGCGGAGCCGCAGCACGCCGTCCAGCCAGGCCTCCACGGTCTCCCCGCGCACGTCCCGTCGAATGCGGAGCACGAGGCCAGCCGCGCGCGAGGCCCGCGAGCGATCGAGTGGCATCCAGACGGCCGGCGCGGCCAGGAGCCACGGGCGCGCCCCGGTGAATCCCGCCGGCATCACGCCGACGACGACGGCGGATGCCCCATCGATGGAGATGGCACGGCCGACGATGCCCGAGTCGCCGGCGAAACGCCGCATCCAGAGCTCGTGACTCAGCACGATGCTGGCACCGCTCCGTTCCTCCGCCAGCGTGAAGCCCCGGCCGATCGCCGGCTGCACTCCCAGTACGGTGAAGAGATCGCTGGTGACCAACTCCGTGCGCAGCCGCTCGGGTTCGTCTGCCGTCGTCAGCACGACGCTTCCCACCGAATAGCGGCCCGCCCGCTCGATTCCCGGCCCTGTCTCCACCACCCGGAACGACTCGGCGCTCACGCCATAGGCGTTTCCGCTCTCATCGTGGAGCTGCAGCGAGTACAGACGATGGGCCTCCGGGAGGGGAAGCGGCTGGAGCAGCACGCCGTTCACGACCCCGAACATCGCCGTCGTGGCGCCGATTCCAAGCGCGCTCACGAGGACGACGGAGAACGAGAAGCCGGGGCTGCGGCGGATGCCGCGCCACGCGAACGTGACGTCGCGCCTGAGGCCGTCGAGCCATGCCAGCGGGCGCCTGTCGCGCCAGGCGTCCTTGATCACCTCGACCCGACCGAAGTCCCGCAGCGCCGTTCGCCGTGCCTCGTCAGGTGCCATCCCCGCGCGCACACGCTCGGCGATTTCCAGCTCGAGATGGAACCGCAGCTCGTCATCGACCTGCGACTCCGCATTGCGACGCGCGAAGACGAGGCGCGCCCTTCGCCCGATCCAGGCCCACAGCGTCATCGTCCGCTCAGCAGCAGAGGGTTGATACTATGACAATCGACAATACTGTGGGGTTGCTCCGGCCAACCTGTCAAGGCGCGGGGCAGTGGCAGGGTGACGGTTCTGTGGCGGGAACCCGGGAGCCGCACCGGTCCGAAAGACCAGCCGCCGAGCGTGAGGAGAGTCCCCAGCCCCACCCCTCGGCGTGTCTTCTCGGCGTGCGGGCATCCGCTGCCGCTACGTGGTCCCGCCGCCGACGGTCATCGCCGTGTGGGCGGCACGGCAGCGTGTGGCACGTAGGTTCCCGGATCCCCGCCAGCGAGCACGATCTGCCCGCGCCGCGCGTAGTCGATCGCGCGCGCCAGCACGCGTGCCGACTCCTGGTCCGCGTGGAACCCCATCGAGTTCTCCGCCTCGATGAAATCGGCCAGGAACTGCGCCTTGCGCTGGTAGTCGCGCGCCCGCGCGATGCGCGGGCTGGTGCTGTCGACGCGCACGGCGGCGGCGATGTCATTCGTGAGGTTCACCACGGCGTCGATCGCGATGTTGCGCAGCTCGAACGTGCGATCCTGGATCGTGAAGACCCGCTCGCGCAGCTCGTCTTCGCTCCACCTGTGGCAGGTCTGGCAGGCCCGGTTCACGTTCAGTAACGGGCTGCGCACCCAGTGATCGCTGATCTTCATGGCGCCCGTGCGCAGGTAGGGCATGTGGCAGTCGGCGCATGCCACGCCGGAGCGGGCGTGAATCCCCTGGTTGTACATCTCGAACTCGGGGTGCTGCGCCTTGAGCACGCGCGCGCCGCTCGCCGCGTGCGTCCAGTCGGCGAACCCCTCGCGCTGGTAGTACTCGTAGATGGCGTCGGCCTGGAGCCCGTTGCTCCACGGGTA
>DATIEW010000846.1:0-2126 GCA_035455585.1 Vicinamibacterales bacterium
GAGATCATCCACCTGTCCCGGCCGTACCGCATGGTCGCCCGGGAATGGCGGACCGAGCCTACCATCGTCCGATTGCCAGGCGGACTCAGCATCGGCGGACCGGAGGTCCTGGTCATCGCCGGACCCTGCTCCGTCGAGAGCGAACCACAGATTCTCTCCGCCGCCCGGTCGGTCCGGCGCGCCGGAGCTGCCGCGCTGCGCGCCGGGGCATTCAAGCCGAGAACCTCTCCATATGCCTTTCAGGGACTCGGGACCTCGGCGCTCGAGCTGTTGTCGCGCGCCCGTGAGGACACGGGTCTGCTGATCGTCACGGAAGCCATGGATGAAGCCGGGCTCGAGCAGGTCGCGTCGGTCGCCGATATTGTGCAGATCGGCGCCCGGAACATGCAGAACTTCACCCTCCTCAAAGCGGCGGGCCGTGCGGCAAAGCCGGTGCTGCTCAAGCGCGGACCGGCTGCCTCGCTGACCGATCTGCTGCTGTCGGCCGAATATGTGCTGACCGAAGGGAATCCAAACGTCATCCTCTGTGAGCGCGGCATTCGCGGATTCGACGGAGCCGCGCGGAGTCTCTTCGACCTCAACGCCATCCCCGCCGTGAAAATGCTCTCCCATCTTCCCATCATCGCGGACCCGAGTCACGGCACCGGCCGCCGCGCGATGGTGTCGCCGATGGCCCGTGCCGCGCTGGGTGCGGGCGCGGACGGTCTCCTCATCGAGGTGCACCCCAGCCCCGACGAGGCGTTGTCGGACGGCGCCCAGTCGCTCTATCCGGAACAGTTCGAGCTCCTGATGGAGGAGCTGCGCGGCATCGCCGTCGCGATCGGCAGGAGCATCGCGTCCCCGATCGCGGCCGCGGGTGCAACCGCATGATGCCGCGCGTACCGGTGGTGCTCCTGCTGCTCGGATCGGCGCTCGCGCCCGTGAGGGGCACCCTGGCTGCCCAGGACCCCTCCACCATCGTGCGCCGGGCCAGCGTGACCTATCGCGGCCTGGCCTCGTTACAGGCGGATTTCCTTCAGATCATCGAGGACGCGTCGCTCGGCGATACGCTCAACAGCGCGGGGCACCTGGCCCAGGCCGGGAACAATCGCTTCGCGATGCGCTTCACGGACCCCGCCGACGACGCCATCGTCATCGACGGACGCCATGTCTGGATCTATACGCCGAGCACCACGCCCGGGCAGGTCATCCGCACTCCGGTCGAGGCCGACCCCGTGTACGGCGTCAACCTTCTCGCGAAGGTGCTGGACCGGCCCGCGGACCGGTATCGGCTGAGCTACCTGAAGAGCGAGCAGGTGGGAGGGCGGATGCAGGACGTGGTGAGCACGGTACCGCGTTCCCCGTCCGCGCGGTTCGACCGCGCGGTCCTCTGGATCGACCGGGAAGACGGCCTCCCTCGGCGCATCGAGCTCGACGAGTCGCCGGGGGTGCGGCGGATCCTCATTCTGTCGCGGCTGCGGCCCAACGCGCCGCTCCGGCCCAATATGTTCGTGTTCGAGGTGCCCAAGGGCGTACGGGTCATCGACCAGTAGCCGTCCGCACGGTGCGTTCAGGCGTGCCTCGATCGTCCCGATCACCATCTCGAGCCACCCCCGTATCCCGCACCGGCAGAATCTCCCGGGAGTGAATCGCTTCAGCGGTCGATCTGGGCGAGCACTCCTTTTGCCGAATTGGCCCTCGCAAGCAGCGCCCGCGCAACGGCGAGCGGCCGGTCGAACCCCTCGTTGTCATCGACTTCCTGATGGGGTGTGATGCCGCCTCCGCCGAGCAGCGTCCTCCCGGCGGCGCTCTTGATGCTCGTCGCCGGCACCGAGTCACCGGCGGCGGCCTGCTCCGACAGCTGAATCTGCCGCCCTTTCGGCGTGTACCAGAAGGCCGTGGTTAGGCGCACCGAGGCGCCGGCACCGAGGGGGAAATCACGCTGGGTGACTCCGCGGCCGAACGATCGGGAACCCAGCACGGCCGCGCGATCATGATCCTGGAGCGCACCCGCGACCGCTTCCGCGGCGCCGGCCGTGCCCTGGTCGATGAGGATGACGAGGGGCAGCTCCGGAAACCTCGCGGCCGAGGTGTCGATCATCTGCTGCGCATCGCTGGCGGAGCGCCCCCGGGTCGCGAGGATGACG
>DATIEW010000847.1:0-17642 GCA_035455585.1 Vicinamibacterales bacterium
AGGAGCGGCGCTGACGTTTCAGCCGGTGACAACTCCCAACTTCCAATTCCCAACTCCCAATTCCCAACTCCCAATTCCCAACTCCCAAGGCTCGCCCCGCAGAAAAGGCCGGCGTGAGTACCTTGGGAGTTGGGAGTTGGAGATTGGGTGTTGACACGCGGGTCCTCCCGTAGGTTCGCCATGCTGCTGCAAGATCGACTAGACTTGCACCCCGATGAGAGTCGGCATCCCCAGGGAGAGCTTCCCAGGTGAAACCCGCGTGGCGCTCATTCCGGCCGGAGCCGCCGCGCTGTCGAAGATCGGACTCGAAGTAGCCGTGGAGGCCGGGGCGGGCGCCGCCGCCGGCTTCACCGATGCGGCCTACCAGGCTCAGGGCGCCGCGATCCTCCCGCGAAAGGACGTCCTCGAGAGCGCCCAGATCCTGCTGTGCGTCCGCGCGATGCCGCCGCCAGGCCCGCTTCCGCGCGGGCAGGCGATCGTCGGCTTCGCCGACCCGCTCGGAGCCCCGCAGGAAATCGCCGGCATCGCAGGCTCGGGCGTCTCGCTGCTGTCGATGGAGCTGATGCCGCGAATCACGAGGGCGCAGAGCATGGACGCGCTCTCGTCGATGGCCACGGTGGCGGGCTACGAGGCCGTGCTGCTGGCGGCCACTGCCCTGCCCCGCATGTTCCCGATGCTGATGACAGCCGCCGGGACGATCACCCCCGCGCGCGTCTTCGTCGTGGGGGCCGGCGTCGCCGGCCTGCAGGCGATCGCGACCGCGCGGCGCCTCGGCGCCAAGGTCGAGGCCTACGACGTGCGCCCGGCGGTCAAGGAGCAGGTGCAGAGCCTCGGCGCCCGGTTCGTCGAGCTGCCGGTGGAATCGAAGGACACCGAGGACAAGGGAGGCTACGCCGTGGCGCAGGACGAGTCCTTCTACCGCCGCCAGCGCGAGATGATGCTCGAGGTGGTGGCCGACAGCGATGTCGTCATCACGACCGCGCTCGTTCCCGGCAAGCGGGCGCCGATTCTCCTGACGACCGAGATGGTCGAAGCCATGCAGCCGGGATCGGTCGTCGTCGATCTCGCGGCCGAGCGCGGCGGCAACTGCGAGCTGACGAAGCCCGACCAGACGGTCGTGCACCGCGGCGTGACGGTGATCGGGCCGTCGAATCCCGCGGCGCTCGCCCCATTCCACGCAAGCCAGATGTATTCGAAGAACATCACGACGTTCCTCCTGCACCTCCTCGGCAAGGACGGCGCGACGCAGCCGGCGCTGCGCCTCGACGAGCAGGACGAGATCACCCGCGAGACGCTGGTCACGCGCGACGGCGCGGTCGTGCACCCGCGCGTGCGCCAGCTGCTGGGATAACCGACATGGAATCGTTCGTCACCGCCCTCACCGTGTTCGTGCTCGCCGTGTTCGTGGGGTTCGAGATCATCACGAAGGTGCCTCCGCTGCTTCACACCCCGCTCATGTCCGGATCGAACGCGATTTCAGGCATCACGATCATCGGCGCGATGCTGTCGATCGCCACGCCCAGCCCGCTCTCGACGGCCCTGGGATTCCTCGCCATCGTTCTCGCCACCATCAACGTCGTCGGAGGGTTTCTCGTGACGCACCGGATGCTGGGGATGTTCAGGAAGAAGGACTGAGCCGTGGCACCGTCCCTCATCAATCTGGCCTACCTGGCCGCGGCGGTCCTGTTCATCTTCGGGCTCAAGGGCCTGGCGCACCCCCGGACGGCCGTTCGCGCCAACCTGATCGGCGCGACCGGCATGCTCCTGGCCGTCGTCGCCACGTTCGTCGATCGCAGCATCCTGGGGAGCCCCGCGCAGACGCTGGTGCTGATTTTCGCGGCCATGCTGGTCGGCGCGCTCGCCGGCTCGCTGCTCGCGCTCAGGATCCAGATGACGGCGATGCCGCAGATGGTGGCGCTGCTCAACGGGTTCGGCGGGGGTGCGTCGGTGCTGGTGGCGGGCGCCGCCCTGGTGGACGTCCAGAGCGATCCTCCCGCGCAGTTCCTGATCGCGACGGCGGCCTCCGGCCTCATCGGCGCCGTGACCTTCTGGGGCAGCCTGGTCGCGTTCGACAAGCTCCAGGAGTTCCTGCTGCCCGGCAGGCCCATCCACTTTCCCGGGCAGCAGGTCCTCAACGGGCTGCTCGCGGCGGCGCTCATCGGCGTTACCATCTGGCTGGCAGGCGGAGGGGCCGACACGCGCGTGCCGGCCTACTTCGTGCTCGTGGCGCTGGCGTCGATCGGCGGGATCCTCCTGACGATCCCGATCGGCGGCGCCGACATGCCGGTCGCGATCGCGCTGCTCAACTCGTACTCCGGCCTCGCCGCGGCGTCCACCGGGTTCGTTCTCGAGAACGAGGGGCTCATCATCACCGGGTCGCTCGTCGGCGCGTCCGGCCTGATCCTCTCGCAGATCATGTGCAAGGCGATGAACCGGTCGCTCGCCAACGTGCTGATGGGACATATCGGACCGAGCGCGGGCGGACCGACGGCAGACGACGTCTACGGCGGAAAGGTGAAGGTGACCACGGCCGAGGAGATCGCCATGCTCTTCGACGGCGCCCAGCGCGTCGTCGTCGTCCCGGGATACGGGCTGGCCGTGTCGCAGGCGCAGCATGCGGTCCGCGATCTCGCCAACATCCTGGAGTCGCGCGGCACCGAGGTGGAGTTCGCCATCCACCCCGTCGCAGGACGCATGCCGGGGCACATGAACGTGCTGCTCGCCGAGGCGGACGTGCCCTACGACAAGCTCAGGGAGATGGACGACATCAATCCCACGTTCCCGCAGACCGACGTGGCCGTCGTCATCGGCGCCAACGACGTGGTCAATCCGCTCGCGCGGACCGATCCCACGAGCCCGATCGCGGGGATGCCGATCCTGGACGTCGACAAGGCGCGCACGGTCGTCGTCATCAAACGCAGCCTCAGTCCCGGCTTCGCCGGCATCCCGAATCCGCTCTTCGCGGCGGACAACACGCTGATGTACTTCGCGGACGGCAAGAAAGCCATCATGGAGCTGATCAGCGCGATCAAGGCCGCGTAGTCGTGCATGTGGGTCATCAGAACTGACGAGGGAGCCCCTGTCGCGTTCTGCTTCCGGATGCTCCCAGGCAACGTCAAGACCATCGGCCGCGCTCCTCGGGCGGACTTCATCGTCGAGGCGACGCTCGTCTCGCGGCTGCACTGCCGGCTGACGGCGGGCGCCGCCGAGCTCGAGGTCGTCGACCTCGACAGCACCAACGGCACCTACATCAACGGGCAGCGGGTCGCGCGCTCCAGCCTCAGGAACGGCGACCGCCTCTCGGTCGGGGAGGTCGAGTTCGTCGTCTCGATCGTTCGACAGGAGATCAGGAGTTCAGGAGAAAAGGAAACAGGAGATCAGGAGATCACGAGATCAGGAGATCAGGTTAACTAGCCCTGATCCGTCGATTCCCGTGGCGGCCGCGCGCCCGGCCATCTGGAGGAACCGAGCCGGCGCTCAGGAAAAGCGCTCCCACGCCGCTTGACGCGAAATGCCGAGAGCCTTGCCGATGTCCGCCCAGCTCACGCCGCGCTCGCGCAGGGCGTCGACCTGCGCCTGCAGCACGGCGCGCACGCCCTCGAGCGAGGCGTTAGCCGGCGCGAGTGAGCCGAGCAGTTGCGTGTCGGTCATGCCGTCCCAGCCGGCGAACGCCTGCGGCGTGGCCTCCAGGATCCTGTTGCAGACACCGACGCAGGCGTCGCAAATGTACACCTTGGGCCCGCCGGCCAGCCTGGGTCCGCCGATCAGCTTCTGCACGTCCGCGTCGCGCTTACGGCAGAACGAGCAGCGCAACGTCCGGCGCGCCGACCTGAACATGCCTGCAGCCCTCTTGTCAAGTGTCACCTGACACGGCCCCGGGCGTCAAGGGCCCGCCAGACCCGGCCTCGACGGGTCGTGTCGAATGGGCAGGCAGGGCGTTCGCACCAGGCGGCCCAGGAGTCGGAGGCACCAACTTCGACCTTCCCCTGTTTGATCCATGTGGATTCGACTCCAGAAGGCTTTTCCTGGTGAATCAAACTTGTCGGATCTACTCCTAAACTCCTGATCTCCTGATCTCCTGTTCCGTTCCTCCTGATCTCCTGATCTCCTGTTCAAACCAGGAACGGGTTGGTCGCCTTCTCGCGCCCGATGGTCGTGGGTTCCCCATGCCCCGAGTGGACGACCGTGTCGTCCGGAAAGCGGAAGAGCACCTCCCGGATCGAACGGAGCAGGGTCGGCAAGTCTCCGCCGGGCAGGTCGGTCCGGCCGATGGAGCCGGCAAACAGCGTGTCGCCCACGAAGAGCGTCCTGCCGGGATCGTCGTCGCGTCCGACCGCGAGACAGACACCTCCAGGGCAGTGCCCCGGCGTGTGGTAGACCCACGCGCCGCAGCGGCCGAATCGCCAGGGCCCCTCGCTGTCATAGAAGAAGTCGACGGACGGCTGCGGATCGACGCGAATGCCGAACGCCAGCCCCTGCTGGACCACGCCGCGATAGAGGAACTCGTCGTCTCGATGAAGACCGACCGGAGCGCCGAGTGCTGCCCGGGCACGGCCGACGCCCGTGATGTGATCGAGGTGGGCGTGGGTGAGCATGATGTACTTGATCGAGAGCCGGTGAGTTGCGACGGCCTCCAGCAGCAGCTCGACCTCGTCGCCGGGGTCGATGACGATTCCTTCCCTGGCCTCCTCGCAGCCGACCAGGTACCCGTTCTTCATGAAGGGCCCTACGGCCCGCGTTTCGATGATCATCCGTGAGCCCGCAATCCCCCCATTCTCGCATTACCTGGTGAGAGAGAGGGTTCGATGTCCAACGCCCGGGAACGACGCGTACACACCAGCCTGCTCGCCGCTCTGGAGAAGCGATGCCTCGTCTGGATGGCCGAACGGATGCCTGCGCGGATCAACTCCGATCACCTGACGGCGCTCGCGGGCGTCGCGATGCTGTTCGTCGGAGGCTGCTACTGGGTGGCGCCGGCGGCGCCCATCGCCCTTGTTGCCGTTGTCGTGCTGCTGGCGGTGAACTGGTTCGGCGACAGCCTGGATGGAACGCTGGCCCGCGTGCGAGGCCACGAGCGGCCGCGCTACGGCTTCTACGTGGACCACGTGCTCGACTCGCTGGGCATGCTGTTCCTCGTCGCCGGCCTCGCGCTGGGCGGCTTCATGAGCCCTCCGATCGCCGCCGGACTGCTGATAGCGTACTACCTGCTGATGATCGAGATCGCGCTGGCCACGCACACGGTCGGGACCTTCCGGATCTCGTACTGGGGATTCGGCCCGACCGAACTGCGAATCCTGCTCGCGATCGGTACGCTGCAGCTGCTCCGCTCTCCGGAGATTGCCGTGTTGGGCACGAGGCTGCTGCTGTTCGACGTGGGTGGTGGCGCCGCCATCCTTGGGCTGTCGGCGACGCTCATCGCGTCCATCGTCTCGAACACGACGCTCCTCTATCGCATGGAACCGCTGCCCGGGAACGAGGACGCCGAGAATCCGCCGCAGGAGCCCGGTCCGACGTCGAGGCGGCTGCGCGCTGTAATATCATCAGCCAGATGATCCTCGTCGCGGTGGACGACCTCCTCTTCAGCTCGAAGATCCGGGCAGCGGCGAGGCATGCCGGCGTGGAGCTGGCGTTCGCGCGGACACCGGCCGGCGTGCTCGAACAGGCGCGGACCCAGCGCCCTTCGCTCGCGATCTTCGATCTCGATAGCGCGGCAGTCGATCCGATCGCGACCATCGCGGCGATGAAACGCGACCCGGCTCTGGGGTCCATCCGGACGGTCGGCTTCGTCTCCCACGTGCACACGGCGCTCATCGAGGCCGCGCGCGAGGCGGGCGCCGACGAAATCATGCCGCGCTCGGCCTTTGCAGGACGGCTCCCGGAGATCCTGCAGGCCGGCGGGACGGTACCATCCTGATCGCGCTCGACGACATCTACGACGCCCGGCGCCGGACGCGCGGGCTCGTGTCGAGAACTCCGCTCCGGCGGTCGCCGTGGCTCTCGGCGGCCTCTGGCGGCGAAGTCCTGCTCAAGCTCGAGACGCTGCAGCCGACCTTCTCGTTCAAGATCCGCGGGGCGCTCAATGCGGTGATGCGCACCGTCGAAGAGCGGAAAGGAAAAGCGACAGGCAGCCCTCCCGCTCTCGTGACCGCATCGGCCGGCAATCACGGCCGGGCGATGGCCTTCGCCGCCGCCCGCGCGCATGTCCCCCTCACTGTGTACGTGCCGCGGAGCGCGCCGCGCACGAAGCTCGAAGCCATGCGGGCGTCGGGCGCGGACGTCCGGCCGTGCGCGGATTACGACGAGGCGGAGCGCGCGGCGAAAGCGCACACAGCCAGCGGACACGCCGAGTACATCTCTCCGTATTCCCATCCGGACGTGATTGCGGGCGCGGCGACAATCGGGCTGGAGATCCTCGAGGATCGTCCGGACATCGACTGCATCCTCGCGCCGCTCGGCGGCGGCGGCCTCGTCAGCGGCATCGTCATCGCGGCCTCCAGGGTCCACCCCCGCACGTCGGTCGCCGGCGTCGAAGTGGAAGCGTCCTGTCCCTTCACGCAGGGGCTGGCGGCAGGGCGGATCGTCCCCGTGACCGTCGGCGAGACGCTCGCCGACGGCCTCGCCGGCAATCTCGATCCCGACACCGTGACATTCGAGATCGTCCGCGATCTGGTCGCCCAGGTGGTGTGCGTGGACGAAGCGGGCCTTCGCGAAGCGGTCGCCGGGATCGTCCGCCACGAGCGGCTGGTCGTGGAGGCTGCCGGCGCGGCGGGGGTGGCCGCCGTACTCGGCGGGCGGTTCGATGCAAGGAACCGGCGCGTTGCCGTCGTGCTGTCAGGTGCCAACATCGACGCCGACAAGCTGGCCGCGATACTCGCGATCAGCGCTGAAGATACCACCAGACCGCAACGAGAGCGACGATGAGCAGGAGGGCGAGCCACAACCGTCCGCTCCCCTGCGGCTCGTCGGGAGGGATGAGTTCGTCCGCCTGCGCCTCTCCCGATCGGACGTCGAGCATGGCCGCCATGCTTCGCAGTTCCGCGGCAAACGACGCGGCGCTCTGGTATCTGCCGTCCAGGTCCTTGGCGAGGGCCCGGCCCACGATGCCGTCGAGCTCCGCGTGCAGCCCGGGATTGAGCTCAGACGGCCGGGGTGGAGTGTTGCGGATCACGTTCATGACGGTCGCGCCCGACGTCGCGCCGGCAAACGGGCTGCGGCCCGTCAGCATCTCGTAGAGGATGACGCCGAGCGTGAAGAGATCGCTCCTGGCGTCGATGGCGCCGCCGAGCGCCTGCTCGGGAGAGAGATACGCCGCGACGCGCAGCGGATCCGATCCGAGCGCGTCGGGCGACGCCGCGGCCACCGCGCGTGCGGCACCGCCGCGCGTCCAGGCGGAAAGACCGAACTCGAGGATTTTCGCGCTGCCCTTGCCGGTCACCATGATGGTGTCCGGCCGCAGATCGCCGTGCACGAGATCGCGCGCGTGCGCGTCGGCCAGCGCGTCCGCGATCTGAACCGCCAGCTCCAATGCCCGTCGCGGGTTGACGGCCCGGCCCCCCATCTCGTTCCGCAGCGTGGTTCCCGCGACGAACTCGTACGCCAGGTACCAGCGGCCACGGTGCTCGCCCGAATCGAAGAGCGTGGCGATGTTGGGATGGGAGAGGGCGGCCGCCGCACGGGCGGCACTGGTCACCGCGGCGCGCTGCGCCTCGTCGGCGAGCAGACCGGGCGGAAGCACCTTCAGCGCGACCGTGCGCCCGACCTTCGTGTCGCGCGCGCGATATACCTCGCCGAGGCCCCCCTCGCCAAGACGCTCGAGCAGATTGTAGTGGCTGACGGATTCGGTCAAGTCCGCACGGATTATATCCGGACGAGCCTGCCTTCCCCCTTGTCCCTTCAGGCTGCGGTTTTCTCAGCAGCTTGACAGGCGGGTTATCGCGGAGGACGGGTCGGGCGCAGCTCCACCCGGCTCGGCAGACTGCGACTGGGGAACGTGATCAGGCCGATGACGGTCTCCGCCACATCCGCCGCGGCGATCTTCCAGGACTGCTCACCGCCGGGGCCGCGGCCGGCGAACCGCGTGGCAACCGAGCCGGGCATGATGCAGGCGACACGGATGTTGTCGTACCGGACCTCCTGCATCAGCGACTCGCTGAACGCGTTCAACCCGGCCTTGGAGGCGCAGTAGGCCGCGCCGCCCACGAAGGAGTTCCGGCCGGCGAGGCTGCTGATGTTGATGATCCATCCGCCGCCGCGGCGGCGGAGGTGCGGGATCGCCGCGTGGCAGCAGTAGAAGACACCGCTCAGGTTGGTGTCGATGACCCGCTGCCAGTCGTCAATCGGCATGTCCGCGACGTCGGCAAATATGCCGACGCCCGCGTTGTTGACGAGGACGTCGAGCCCGCCGAAGCGCTCCGCGGCGGTGTCCACCGCGCCGGAGGCCTCGCCCGGATTCCGGACGTCGGCGCGCACGGCGAACACCGTTCCGAGAGCGCCGAGCCGCGCTACGGCCGAATCGAGGGCCGCCGGGTCCCGTCCCGTGACCACCACCCTGGCGCCGCGCGTGAGGAGCGCTTCGGCGATGGCCAGACCGATGCCGCGCGACCCGCCGGTCACGACGGCGGCGCTTCCAGCAGGATCGAACCGCTCGGTCACTGTCCCAGGACTCAAAACTCAAAACTCAGAACTACTACAATATTCCAACTCGAATGCCGTTCATCGCGATAATAGGGGCCGGATCGCTCGGCGGTGCCGCGGCGCATGCCGTCGCCAGGCGCGATCGCGTTCCGCTCATACGCCTGATCGACCCGGAAGTATCGGTCGCGCGCGGCAAGGCGCTCGACATACAACAGTCGTCTGCGATCGATGGGTTCCGGACGCGGCTGGATGCAGCCGAGGCCATCGAGGCAGCCGCCGGGGCGGATGTGATCGTCCTTGCCGACCCGGCAGCCGGTCAGCAGGAGCACGCCGGCGAGAGCGGGCTGTCGCTGGTGCGCCGCCTCGTGCGGTCTGGCACGAACGCGCCGATCGTGTGCGCGGGCGCAGGCCAGCGGGAACTGATGGCCCATGCCGTGGCCGAGCTGCACGTGGATCGCGGGCGCATCGTGGGATCCGCGCCTCTCGCCCTCGAATCCGCCCTGCGCGCGCTCGCGGGCCTCGCGCTCGACGGCTCGGGCGTCGAGGTCGCCCTGCGCGTCGTAGGGGTGCCGCCCCGCGGGGCCGTCGTCGCATGGGAGGAAGCGACCGCGCACGGTCAGATGCTGAGGGCACAGCTGCCGGCACACGTGATCGCGGCCCTCAACGCGCGGATTCCTGGCCTGTGGCCGCCCGGGCCGTTCGCGCTCGGCGCCGCGGCTGCGTTCGTCACCGAGGCGCTCGCCATCGGATCGCGCAGACGTTTCACCTGTTTCGTCGCGATGGATGCGGGACCGGCGAGGACCGCCGTCGCCGCCATGCCGGTGGAACTGGCGCGCGGTTCGGTCCGGCAGATCCTCGAACCGGATCTGACGCGCCAGGAGCGGACGCTGCTCGAGAACGCTCTCGAGCTGTGAGTCATGAGTCTGAGCTGATGATTTACTCAGAACTCACAACTCACGACTCACAACTTCTCTAATTCACCGCCTCGCGGGCGTGCATCATGACGCCGCCGGCGAAGTCCGCCAGGTGCTTCCGCAGGATCAGGCGCCCGCGGTGCAGGCGCGACTTCAGCGTCTGCGGCTTGACTCGAAGCACGGCGCTCGCCTCCTCGGTCGACAGCCCCTGAATGTCGCGGAGGATCACCGGCACGCGATACACCACCGGCAGGTGCCGCAGCGCACCCACGAGCCGCTGCCTCAGTTCACGCCGGAGGACGTGGTCGTCGGCCATGGCCGACCAGTCAACCGGCTCCTCGACCCGCTCGGCGGATGGTGTACTCCCCGACTCCACCCGGAAGGGCTCGAGCTGCCGCATCCCCTTCGCGCTCCGCAGGCGCGACATCGCCGTGTTGAACGTGATCCGGTATATCCACGATGAGAGCGCAGCGTCTCCTCTGAACGCATCGATCTTCCGGAACACCTTCATCAGAACGTCCTGGGTCACCTCTTCGGCGTCCTCCCAGTTCTTCACGTAGCGGAAGGCGAGCTGCTGAATCCTCGGGCCGTAGGTGGACGCCAGCTCGGCAACAGCCGAACTGTCTCCCGACTGCATCCGGCCGATGAGCTGGCGCTCCGCGTGAGCTTCACGCATTCTCATTGGGCCTCCGTATCGGACACAACACCCCGGCCCCGGGCGTTATTCCGACCCCAGGAACCAATCTGAGGCTTTGCCCTGTTCAGGGACGAACGGTGGGATGGGTGGCGGGTTCCGGCCCGCCTGACCACTCAACCGGAGTACGGTCGAAAACTTCCGCAAATGCAACGGTTGCGGCATCTTCGACCTGGCGCATGTCGGGCGCCCGGCCGAGCAGCCGCGCGAGTGACGTGACACCCCGGTCCCGGATGCCGCAGGGAACGATGAGATCGAAGTCGGCCAGCCTCGTGCTCACGTTGAACGCGAAGCCATGGCTCGTGATCCAGCGCGAGATCCGGACCCCGATCGCGGCCAGCTTGTCCTCTCCTACCCATATGCCGGTGAGGCCTGGGACCCGCCGGGCGGCGACGTCGAAGGCGGCGGCGGTTCGAATGAGGCTCTCCTCGAGGTCCCGAACGTAGCGGTGGACGTCGCAGCGATCGGGCCGGAGATCGACAATGGGGTACCCGACGAGCTGACCAGGACCGTGATAGGTCACGTCGCCGCCGCGCCCCGTTTCGACGACCTCGATGCCGTGCATCCGGAGCGCGGCCGGAGAGGCGAGCACGTGCCTGCGATCGCTGCGGGCCTTCACGCCCAGCGTGATCACCGGTGGATGCTCGAGCAGGAGCAGTTGATCGGGAACCGCGCCGGCCCGCCGCGCCTCCACGAGCTGTCGCTGCAGCTCGATCCCGCAGTCGTAAGAAACCGTCCCGAGCCGACGAACCCAGATCGGCCGCCCTACATCCATCCTTCCTCGAAGTTCTCCAGGCGCTCCTTCACGAACGCGAGAAACCGCCCGGCCTCCGCGCCGTCGATCAGGCGGTGGTCGTAGCCGAGCGTCAGATGGCACACCGGCCGGATCGCAATCGCGTCGTCGATCACGATCGGGCGCTTCTCGATGCCGCCGACCCCGAGTATGGCGACCTGCGGCTGGTTGATGAGCGGCAGTCCGTACAGCGCGCCGAAGATGCCAGGATTGGTGATCGTGAAGGTCCCCGCCTGCACCTCGTCCGGGTTCAGCTTCTTCGAGCGGGCTCGCGCGGCGAGATCGTTGATCGCGCGGCTCAACCCGAGCAGGTTCTTCTCGTCCGCATCGCGGATCACCGGCACGATCAGCCCGTGTTCGATGGCCACCGCGATGCCCAGGTTGATGTCCCTCTTGTAGACGATGTTGTCGCCGTCGATCGAGGCGTTCACCGGCGGGAACTGGCGCAGCGCATCGACGATCACCTTCGCGATGAATGCGGTGTAGGTCAGCTTCGCGCCCGCCGCGTCGTACTCGGCCTTCTTCTTCTCCCTGAGAGCCGCGACCCTTCCGAAGTTCACCTCGTACACCGAGTAGACGTGCGGAGAGGTGTGGGCGCTGAGCACCATGCGCTCCGCGATCTTCTTCCGCATCACGCTCATTGGGACGATCTCGACGTTCTCTCCTTGACGGAAAGCGGGTACCGCGGCAGGAACGGGCCACGGCCTGCCGGGGGGCGCCTTCTGCGCGGCCGGCGCCTTCTCCGCGGCGCCCGACTCGATGTAGCCGAGGATGTCGCTCTTCGTGACGCGGCCGCTGATACCTGTCCCCTGGATCAGCCGGAGGTCCACGTCGTGTTCGCGGGCGATCCGGCGCACGAGCGGCGATGACTTCTGCCGCCGCAGCTCCTCCCTGCTCAACCCCGCGGCGCCAGCCCGCGCAGGCTCGGTCTCCTTCAGGGCCGCCGCCGCTGCGGGAGTCCGCGACGGCTGGGCAGCAGCGGCCGTCGCGACAGCCTCGGCGGAGGAGCCGTCTGTGCCTGACGTGGCAGAGGGAGCCGATACTGCCTCGCCTGCTGCGCCGATGACCGCGACCACGCTGTTGACCGGTACCGTCTCGCCTTCGTGCACCTTGATGTCCGACAGCACGCCCGCGGCGGGCGAGGGGATCTCGGCGTCCACCTTGTCGGTCGAGATCTCGAACAGCGGCTCGTCCCGATCCACCTGATCGCCGATCTTCTTGATCCAGCGGACGATCGTCCCCTCGGCGATCGACTCTCCCATCTGGGGCATGACGACGTTTGTAGGCATGGTGCTCTCAGTATTCCACCAATCTCCCGGCCGCCTCAATCACCCTCTCCACGTCGGGAAGGAAGGCGGCCTCGAGCGGCGGCGAGTACGGCACGGGCGAGTCCGCGGACGCAACGCGCAGGACCGGCGCGTCGAGGTACTCGAAGGCCTGCTCCGCAATCAGGGCTGCGATCTCCCCACCGATGCCCCCGGTCAGCGTGGCCTCGTGCAGCACGAGCGCCCGGCTGGTCCTGGCGACCGTGCCGAGGATCGCGTCGCGGTCGAGCGGCGCGAGGGTCCTGAGGTCGAGCACCTCGGCTTCGATTCCCTGCGCGGCGAGCCGTTCCGCCGCGTCGAGCGCAATGTAGACCATCGCGCCGAACGTGATGATGGACAGGTCGCGACCCTCGCGCCGCGTGGACGCCCTGCCAATGGGCACGACGTAGTCGTGCTCCGGCACCTCGTCCTTGATCCGCCGGTAGAGGTACTTGTGCTCGAAGAAGAGCACCGGATCGTCGTCTCGAATCGCGGCCTTCAGCAGTCCCTTGGCGTCGTAGGCCGTCGACGGCTCGACCATCTTCAACCCCGGAGTGTTCAGGAAGAAGGCTTCGGGATTCAGGGAATGGAACGGGCCGCCGCTGACACCGCCGCCGCAGGGTCCGCGCACGACGATCGGCACCCCTGCCCCGTTCCGGTAGCGGCTCGTCGCGGCGAAGTTCGTGAGCATGTCGAACGCGCACGCGATGAAGTCGATGAACTGGACCTCGGCGACGGGGCGCATGCCCATGTAAGATGCGCCGATCGCGGAACCGACGATGGCGATCTCCGAGATGGGCGTATCGATGACCCGTTCTTCGCCGAAGCGCTGCTGAAGGCCGTCGGTGGCCTTGAAGGCGCCCCCATAGGCTCCGACGTCTTCTCCGAGGACGAATACCCGCTCGTCGCGCGCCATCTCGTCGAAGAGGGCCTGACGGATTGCTTCGAGATAGGTGATTACGGGCATGCTGGCCTTCCTAGCGTGGGGCTCCGCCCCACACCCCGGCTCGGTCGCTTGCGGGGACCCCTACGCCCCGCGCCGCTCCCTCGCAGGCGCGCCGTGCGCGCCTCAGCCGTGCTTGCACCGAATCTGACAGATTCATACGCATGCTGCCTGTGTAGGCACGGCTAGCCTTCCGGCGGCGGCAGCGTCCCGGGAGCGGAACCGGTAACGGCGGCGCCTCATGACCTGAACGGCGACTTCACGAACTCGAGACGCGGCGTCGCGAATCCGTCTCCGGCGTACACGCCGCGGGTGACCGTCGCCGGATCCGGCATGGGCGAATCCTCGGCCAGCCGGGCTTCCTCCGCCGCATAGCTCTTCGTCATGCCGTCGATGTCGTCAAGGTCCTTCTCCGACGCGATGCCGGCTTCGATCAGACAGCGGCGATATCCGGCGATGGGATCCCGTTTCGCCCACTTCTCGATCATCCCCGCGGGCACGTACCGGGCATCGTCGTGCTGGGCGTGGCCCTGCATGCGCATCGTGTCGACGCCGATGAGCGACGCGCCCTCACCACGCCGGGCCGCATCGACCATCCGCCGGGCGACGTCGTAGACGGCCAGGATGTCGTTGCCGTCGACCATCTCGTGTGGAATCCCGTAGGCGGCTGCGCGCTCGTCGATCCGGCTGATGGCCATCTGCTTCGAGATCGGCGTCGAGTAGGCGTACTTGTTGTCCTCGGCGACGACGACGAGCGGGATCTTCTGGACGGCGGCGAAATTCAGCCCCTCGTGAAACGCGCCCGTGCTGGTGGCGCCGTCGCCGATCCAGGCCATCGCGACGAGGCTCCGGCCGCGCATGCGCGCGCCCATTGCGATGCCGGCCGCCACCGGGACCGAGTCGCCGAGCATGCTGATGGGACCGACGACGACCGGCTCGTCGGCGCCCTCCGGAGGCAGGTTCACGATGTGGATGTTGAGATCGCGGCCGCGCGAGTTGGAGCCGGCCCTGGCCATGTACTGGAGGAAGATCTCCCGCGGACGGACGCCCATGGTGGTCAGCGCGCCCATGTTGCGGATGAGCGGCAGGACGGCGTCCGTGCGGTCGAGGGCGTACGCGGTGGCGACCGACTCGCCCTCCTGACCGAGGCTGCGGTAGAGCCCGCCAATGACCTTGCTCTGCCTGAAGAGGATGACCAGGCGCTCTTCGATGTCGCGCGCGAGGCGCGCGAAGTAGTACATCTCGAGCCGCTGGTCCCGCGTCAGCGCATCCGACGGCCGGGCCGCCGCAGCAGGCAGTGTCATCATGAACCCCCAGCGTGGGGCTAGTCACTCTCGAACCGCGAACCGCGGACTGCGAACCGCGCCATTACGCATGAATCGCAGCGCCGTGGGCAGCGTGCGCCGCTTCACCCACCGCTTCCGACATCGTCGGGTGCGCGTGAATCGTCCGAATCAGTTCTTCGACCGTGCACTCGAGGCGCAGCGCCAGCGTGGCCTCGGCGACCAACTCGGTCGAGCGGAGGCCGATCATGTGTACGCCCAGGATCTCGTCGTACTTCTTCTCCGAAACGATCTTGACAAATCCTTCGGTCTCGTTCGCGATGCGCGCACGGCCAAGCACGCTGAACTTGAACGTCCCGGCCTTGACGTCGTACCCGCGTTCCCGCGCTTCGCGCTCGGTCAGGCCGACGCTGCCGATCTCGGGATCGCAGTAGGTGCAACCGGGCACCTGGTCGTAGTCGATCGGACGGAACTCCCTGCCGGCGATTCGCTCGGCCAACGCGATTCCCTCGGCGGAAGACAGATGGGCGAGCTGGGGATGCCCCGGCTTCTCGAAGGTGATGACGTCGCCGATCGCGGAAATCCCCGCGGCGCTGGTCCGGAACTGCTCGTCCACGCGGATGAACCCGCGATCCAGCCGCAGGCCGGCGTCTTCCGCGCCGAGGCCGTCGGTTACCGGTCCGCGACCCGTCGCCACGAGCAGGTACTCGGCTTCGATCCTCGCGGACTTGCCGTCGGGAGTCTTGGCATCGAGCGTCACGCCCTTCGCCGTGGCCTTCGCGCCCGTCACGTTCGTCCCAGTCAGCACCTTCATGCCCTGCTTCTTGAAGGACCTCTCCAGCTCGGCCGACACCGCTTCGTCCTCGACGGGCACCAGGCGCGGCAGCAGCTCGATGATGGTGACGTCGCTGCCGAACCGCCGGAAGATGGAGGCGAACTCGACGCCGACGGCGCCGCTCCCCAGAATCGCGATCGAGCCGGGGATCTCCATCATGTGAACCGCTTCGTCGCTCGTGATGATCCGCTTCCGGTCGATCTCGATGCCCGGTACGCTTCGCGGCTGCGAACCCGTGGCGACGATGATCTCCTTCCGGGCCCGCAGGGTCTGCGTCTGTCCCCCGGTGATCTCGACGCCGCCCTTCCCGGCCAGGCGGCCGCCGCCCTTGATCCAGTCGATCTTGTTCTTCCGGAACAGCAGCTCTACCCCACCGGTCAGTCCCTTGACGATCCTGTCCTTGCGCGCGTGCACCTGAGCCATATCCATGCCGATGGCCGCCTCGCCGAGCGTGAGCCCCCACTCCTTCCAGTCGCGGGCGATCTTCAGGGCGTGGGCGTGCTCGAGCAGCGCTTTCGTGGGGATGCAGCCCCGGTTGAGGCACGTGCCTCCCAGAACCGGAGCCCGCTCGACGACCGCCGTCGCCAGGCCGAGCTGCGCGGCGCGAATGGCCGCCACGTATCCACCGGTGCCGGAACCAATCACCACGACGTCGTATTCAGTGGCCATGGGGGGGCTGGTCTTTCCTTCTGATTGAGGCGAGCGGCACGAACGACACCTGGGACGCACCGGCGGCCGCAGGCGGCGCGGTGTCGGCGGCGCGATCCGCTGGCGGTTCGGGATCCAGCCGCGCGACCTGCGCGCGAAGGCGGGTGTAGTCGTACCGAAGTTCCCAGTACGACTGGTTCAACTGGTCCAGCCGCCGCGCGAGCCGCCTGACGCGAACGAACGACGCCAGCGCGACCGACAGGCCAAGGAGGGCGACAACCCAGAGGACCACAAGCGAACTACCTTACCGGTTTGGTTTACGGGGTGTCAATGCCAGGGGCGGCCTTGATACAATCGCCGTGCTCCCCATGCCTGCCGCCGCCCGCAAGACCGTCCTGATCTGCGACGACGATCAGGGGATGCGCGAGACGATTGCCGCCATCCTCGGGCGCGAATACCGTACGCTGAGCGTGCCGAGCGGGGAAGCCGCGCTCGCGCTGCTGCGGCAGGAGGACGTCGACGTCCTCCTCCTCGATCTGCGGCTTCCAGGCATCGACGGCTTCGACGTCCTGCGGATCGTCAAGGAGAATTACCCGCTGGTCGAGTGCATCATGATCTCGGCCGTCAAGGACGTCGAGACGGCCGTCCAGGCGATGAAATACGGCGCGTACCACTACATCAACAAGGACTTCGACTACGACCAGCTGCGGTCGCTCGTCCGCAACGCCTGCGAACGCCAGGACCTCAGCCGCCAGGTCATCACGCTGAGCGCGCAGATCGCCGAGCAGGGACAACGGGAGTTCCTGATCGGTCCGAGCCGCCAGATCCGCGAAATCGTCGACCTCGTGCACAGGGTCGCCCGGCTCTCGGCGACGGTCCTGATCCTCGGCGAGAGCGGGACCGGCAAGGAGCTGCTCGCGCGGCTGCTCCACCGGGAGTCCGGCCGCGGGGATGCGCCGTTCATGGCGGTCAACCTGTCGGCGATCCCGCACGAGCTGGTGGAGAGCACGCTCTTCGGCCACGAACGGGGGGCGTTCACCGGCGCCCACCGGCAGCAGCTCGGAAAGTTCGAGCTGGCGGCAGGCGGCACGCTGTTCCTCGACGAGATCGGCGACTTGCGTCTGGATCTCCAGGCCAAGCTCCTGCGCGCGATTCAGGAAGGGGAGATCGAGCGTGTCGGCGGTGCCAAGCCGATTCGAACCGATTTCAGACTGATCGTGGCGACCAACGTCGACCTCGACAAGGCGGTCAAGGAGGGACGCTTCCGCGAGGACCTCTACTACAGGATCAACGTCATCCCGATCCGGATGCCGCCGCTGCGGGAACGGCTGGAGGATCTGCCGGAGCTCGCGCGGCTGTTCATCGAACGGTACCGGACCAGGTTCCGGAAGCAGGTGCGCGGGATTTCCGACTCGGGACTGAAGATACTCGCGTCCTACTGGTGGCCCGGCAACATCCGCGAGCTGGAAAACCTGATCGAGCGCCTCGTGGCCATCTCCGACAAGGACTGGATCACCGACGAGGACCTGCCGTACGAGATGCACGTCGCTCAGCTCGACGCGGCAGACGTGCCCAGCGGCGAGAACCTCCTGGA
>DATIEW010000848.1:0-2545 GCA_035455585.1 Vicinamibacterales bacterium
TCCTCCCGCCGTGGTGCCGACCACCGGCAGGTAGTGAGCCATCGCCTCCAGGGTCACGAGCGAGCTGCCCTCGTAGAGCGTCGGGTGCACGAACAGGGTGGCCGCCTCGTACCAGGCGTGCAAATCGGCGTCGCTCAGCCGGCCGGTCAGGCGAACCCGGTCGCCCAGCCCTGCCGCGAGCACCGTCTGCTCGATCCGGCTGCGCCACGGTCCCTCGCCGGCGAGCACCCACCGCCAGGGACGCGCCGGGAGATCGCCGCCGTGCGCCAGCAGCGCCGACAGTGCCTGAACCAGGACGTGGAACCCCTTGTTCTGCTCCAGACGCCCGACGCTGAGCAGCACCACGTCCGACGGCGCTATTCGGGCGGCCTCCCGCACGCGCGCCGCGCCGCCGGCTTCGGCCATCGCGTCAATTGTCTCGATGTCGATCGCATTGGGAACGACTCGCACGCGGTCCCGTGGCACGTTCAGATGCTGGAGGACTGCCGGCTCGAGCACGCGATCGGTTGCGATGACGCGATCGGCGGCACGCGCCGTGCGGCGAACGGCGAGTCGAAGCGGCAGGTACGCGAGCCGCTTCAGGCCCGCACGCCGGGGATCGGTCGCGCCGAACTCTTCGAGCCCTTGAGGATTGAGTACCAGAGGCGCGCCGGCCTCCTCGCGCGCGAGCGCGTACCCCAGCGCGCTGGCTCCAAGGCCGTGGACGATGTCCACTTCGTGCCGGCGGGCGAGGTCCGCGGCCAGCCTCCCGGCGCGCAGGCCGAAGATCGGATACGCCGTGCTGCGGTCCAGGACCGTCGTCCAGCGCCGGCCGGCGAGCGGGAACGTCCTGTACGGCACGTAACGAACCTGCACGGCGTCCGGCCACGGGTCGCACGTGCCCCCGGGCGTCCGGTCCGCGAGGGCCGGGCCCTGGAGCTGGCGCGTAATCAGCGTGACGCTGACCCCGCTTCGGGCGAGATGGCGCACGAGATCGTGAACGTGCCGTTCGAGGCCTCCGTACCCGTGCAGCGGGAAAACCGAACGCGCGATCACCGCGACGCGCAGAGGCCCTGTCACCGCCCTTTCCCAGCCAGAAGGTCCATGTAGAGCTGTTCGATGCGCGCCACGACCACTGGCGAGTCGAACCGGGACCGCGCCCGGCGCCGCGCAGCCGATCCCAGCTCCTCGCGCAGCGAGGGATTCTCCCGAAGCCGCTTCACGTCGCTGGCCAGTTCCTCGGCGTTCGTGGACAGCAGTCCCGACACCTCGTGTTTGATGATGTCGCGCGTGCCGCCGGTCGCCATGGCCGCCACCGGCAGCCCGAGCGCGGCGGCTTCGATGAGCACACGGCTGAGCGATTCGGGGCCTCGCGATGGAAACACGAGCATCGAGGCGTGGCCCAGCCAGGCCGCCGACTGTTCCTGGCTGATCCAGCCGAGGAAGTGGATGGTGCGATCCGAACGTGCAGCGTCCGCTTCCAGTTGCTCGCGGTCCGGACCATCACCGGCGATCACGAGCGGCCAGTCCAGGCCGGCCTGCTCGGCGATCCGTACCAGATGACGGGTTCCCTTGTTCGGTGCGAGCTTGCCCAGATAGAGCACGTAGGGTCCATCCTGGGGCCTGGCGGCGCCGGCACGGGCGCGGAGTCCGGCGATGTCGACCGGATTGGGGATCACCTCGATGCGCGTGTCGACGAGCTCCGGCGCTCGCGCCCTCAGGTCCGCGGCCATCGTCGAGCTCACGGCGATGACGGCATCGGCCCTGGCCAGCGTCGCGCGCTTGCGCGCCAGATTCGCACGCATGTAGGGAATGAGCGGGAGCGCGGCCGGCCACGCGGCGCCCGCCCGCGGCCGGATGCACCGCGTCATGTTGGCCGTCGAGCACTCGGGGCACAGCGCATCCTCGTCGCGCGTATGAATCAGGTCCGACCAGTAGCACACGGGCCAGTAGTCCCGGACGGTGCAGACGACCGGCGTTCCCGTGCGCCTGGCCGCGGTAATCGCCGGCGCCGCGGTGAGGACGTGCTGGCCGTGAACGATATCGAAATGGTCGGCACGCAGGAGTTCCGTCAGATAGTCGGCGAGCCGGGCGTGCAGCCGTTCGTTCTTGAAGTAGTTGCGCACGTAGGGCAGGTCGGGCGCGGCGAAGCCGAACTCCAGCACGCGGAAGCCGTCGAACTGCCTTCGCCGCACGCCGCCTCGCCTTCCCGGGTGCGGAAGCACGATCAGACACTTGTGGCCCCGGGCGCGCAGCCCCTTCGCCAGCTCGTACGTGCTCCAGCCGCTGCCGCCGCAGACCGGCGGAAACGCGTCGGTGGGGAGGAGGACTCTCATTCGAGCGCTGAGTAGGGCAACAGGAGGTCAGGAGAACAGGAGCGTTCAAACAGGAGATCAAGAGGTCGGGAGAAGAGCAGGAGAGGAACCACCGAGTTGTCATTCGAGCGGTGGTGTCGGTCAGCGGCCGGCCGCACCGGCGGGCGACCGCCACGGTCCGCCGCGGCGCACTCCCGTCTCCTGATCTCCTGATCTCCTGTTCTTTTTCTTTCTCCTGATCTCCTGATCTC
>DATIEW010000849.1:0-5463 GCA_035455585.1 Vicinamibacterales bacterium
TCCGGCATCGTCGTCGTGAGCATCGCAACGACGTTTGCCGGATTCGCCGCGGGCGGTGTCCTCCTCGGGGTTGGCACGGCCATGGTCTACCCGACGCTGCTGGCGGCCATTGGGGACGTGGCTCTGCCGTCCTGGCGCGCGTCGGCGATAGGCGTCTACCGTCTCTGGCGCGATCTCGGCTACGCGCTCGGAGCCGTCGTCGCCGGCGTCGCTGCCGACGCGTTCGGGCTGAGGGGCGCCGTGTGGATCGTCGCCGGCCTGACGCTGACGTCAGGCGTGCTCGTCGCCTTCCGGATGACCGAGACGTGGTCGCGCGCGAAAGGAGATTAGGCGGCCGGAAGAACAGGAGATCAGGAGATCAGGAGAGACTAACCGGAGATCAGGAGATCGGGAGATCGGGAGTAAGGAGCGCCCGCGGCGAATCGTAGCGGTCGCCCGCCGGCCTGCGGCCGCGCGAAGCGCGGGCGACCGACACCGCCGCCAAGCGACAACTCGGTGGTTCCTATCCTGCTCTTCTCCTGACCTTTTTTTGATCTCCTGTTCTGAACCTCCTGTTCTCCTGACCTCCTGTTGCCCCTGGTGTTCTGTCGCATTGAGGTCAGGACGCGCGCGCGAGAGGGGTCGATGATGACGTGTGGATGCTGCCTTGGCGATTCGGTGGAGCGCCAGTTCGGTCCCGAGAAGGTCGCACAGGAACTGCAGCTGTATCGCCGGAAAGGAGCCGGGTCCACTACACGACTGCTCCGTGATGGCCTGGCCACGGCAGGTCTGACCTCGGGAGAGCTGCTGGACGTGGGCGCGGGCTTCGGTGCCCTCACGTTCGAGCTGCTGGATCGTGGAATGAGTCGCGCCACCGTCGTCGAGATGTCGTCGGCGTACCTCGCCGCGGCGATCGAAGAAGCCGCCCGTCGCGGCCGGTCATCGTCGGTTCACACCGTCCACGGTGACTTCGTGGCCGTCGCGCCCGGGCTCCCGGCTTCAACGGTCGTGACCCTCGACCGCGTCGTCTGTTGCTATCCGTCGCCCGAGCCGCTGCTCGAGCAGGCGCTCGGCCACGCGAAGCACGGCTTTGCGTTCTCGTATCCCAGGGACCGCTGGTACGTCAGGGTCGGAGTCTGGCTCGAGAACGCACTCAGGCGCTGGCGGGGCAATTCGTTCCGAACCTTCGTTCACCCGGCCGGACGGATGCATCAGTTGATCGAACGCGAAGGCTTTACGCTCGCCAGTCGGCGCTGCTCTTTGGCCTGGTGCGCGGACGTGTTCATGAAGAGAGTCTGAGGTTGCGAGAGCCGATCAGCGAGAGGTCGCTCCCGCGGGAACGTTCGCCGCTGTCGACAGCGCTCGTTCGGCTGCATCGCCTCGAGATAGACCGGTTCGCCGTCGCCAGATGGTCGAGACATTCCGACACGCTCCAGGTTCCCTCCGCCGCACGCCATCCGCCCTGCTCCTCGGACAACCCGGCCGTGAGGGTTCGGGCATCGCGTTCGGCGGTGTCGAGCGGCCCCACTGGCGCCGTTCCGGCGCTCGAGGGATCAGGCGTCCGGCCCGCTCGGCCGGATTCATGAAAGGAGGCCGGAAATGGTGATGTCTCCGTCACCTATGCGGCTTGCAGGCTGGTCCAGCCGTTCGTCGGCGGCATCCTGCGAGACGCGGTCCCGGTGACCACCCCGCTCCTCGGACATGAGATGAACTCGATCGTCGTCGCGGTCGGTGTCGCCGCGGTCGGCCACGCCCTGTGGTCGGGCGCGCGGGCGACCTCTGCGCTAGACCCCGCTCCCGGGCGCGCTTGTGGCATCATCGGTCACCTGGGGCGGGGAGAGGGCAGCCATGTCGCCTGCCGGTGATGACGTCACACGGGTGCTGGCGGAATTGCACGGTCCGGACCGGCAGGACGCGCTGGATCGGCTGGTGTCCCTCGTCTACACCGAGCTCCGCGCCATCGCCCAGGCGCGCCTGCGCCAGGAGCGTCCCGATCACACGCTCGAGGCGCCGGCGCTGGTGCACGAAGCCTACCTGCGGCTGCTGGGCGGCGACTATCCGGCCTGGAACGATCGCCAGCACTTCTTCCGCGCCGCCGCCGAGGCGATGCGGCGCATCCTCATCGAGCACGCCCGGAGCCGCGTCCGGACCAAGCGGGGCGGGAAGCAGGTGCGTGTCCCGCTCACCGGGCTCAGCCTCGCCACCGCCGAGGACCCCGAGCAGCTCCTGGCCCTCGACGAGGCGATCCGTCGCTTGAAGGAACAGGACCCTTCGGCCGCCGGGGTCGTCGAGCTCCGCTTCTTCGGAGGGCTCTCCGTGGAGGAAACCGCTCGAACCCTTGGCGTGTCGGAGCGGACGGTGAAGCGGGAATGGGCCGCGGCACGCGCATGGCTGTTCGACAGCCTTCGCGGGCAGGCCGACACAGGCGATGGAGGCTGACTGTGCCGAATTCGAGCTGGCACCGCGCCAAGCAGATGTTCAACGAAGCGCTCGACAAGACCGGTGCGGAACGGGCCCGGTTCGTGGTCGAGGCCTGCGGCAACGACCACGCGCTGCGGGCAGAGGTCGAAAAGCTGCTCGCGGCCCACGACGAGGCCGGCGGATTCCTGGATCGACCTACCGCGGAGGCCGGTGCGGCGGCCGCGGCCGCCGTGAGGACCGCCGATCGACCGGAGGAGGGCCCAGGTACGCGGATCGGCCCGTACAAGCTCCTGCAGCAGATCGGCGAGGGCGGCTTCGGCGTCGTCTACATGGCGGAACAGGAAACACCGATCCGCCGCCGTGTGGCGCTGAAGATCATCAAGCCGGGCATGGACACCAGGCAGGTGATCGCCCGGTTCGAGAGCGAGCGCCAAGCGCTGGCGCTGATGGACCACCCGAACATCGCAAGGGTACTGGACGCGGGCGCGACCGAATCCGGCCGGCCGTACTTCGTGATGGAGCTCGTCAAGGGGGTACCACTCACCGACTACTGCGACGCGAACCACCTGAGCACGCGCGAGCGACTGGAGCTGTTCGTCCAGGTGTGCCAGGCCGTGCACCACGCGCACGAGAAAGGCATCATCCATCGCGACATCAAGCCGTCGAACGTCATGGTGACACTGCACGACGGCACGCCGGTCCCGAAGATCATCGACTTCGGCGTCGCAAAGGCCACCAGCCAGCGGCTGACCGAGAAGACCCTGTTCACCGCCTATGGCGTCTCGATCGGCACACCCACCTACATGAGCCCCGAGCAGGCCGAGATGAGCGGGCTGGAGATCGACCGGCGCAGCGACGTCTACTCGCTCGGCGTGCTCCTGTACGAGCTGCTGACGGGCACCACGCCGCTCGACGCCGAGGCGCTGCGAACGGCGGCGTACGTCGAGTTGCTGCGCCTGATCCGCGAGCAGGAACCGCCCACGCCCTCCGCACGACTGAGCACGCTCGGCGGTCAGCTCGCCGAGATCGCCCGCAATCGACACGCGGAGCCGCACACCCTCACCAGGCTCGTGCGCGGCGACCTGGACTGGATCGTCATGAAGGCGCTCGACAAGGACCGGCGGCGACGCTACCTGTCGGCCTCGGACCTGGCTCGCGATCTCTCCCGCTTCTTCGCGAACGAGCCCGTGACCGCAAGGCGGCCGAGCCCCTGGTACCGGGCGCAGAAGTTCACGAGGCGCCACGCTGCCTCGCTGGCGGCGGCTGCCAGCATCGCGCTGGCGCTCGTGATCGGCGGCGGTCTCGTGCGCTTCGGAGCAGTGGATGTGGGCGGTGCCGCTCCGGACGAGGCTGCGGCCCCGGCCGGGACGGGCCCTGCGCAGCGCTTCGTCAGCGACCGCGACCAGGAACGGGCCTTCCCGACGCGAGATGGCCGGCACGCATTGCGCTACAACGGTTCGGTCGGGAGTTTCGAACTGGTTGACCTGGCGACGCAGGAGGTCAGGCAACTGACGCGCCCCGGGTTCGATCCCGGAGAGCAGGTGGTCTCGCATCAGGCGCTCTCGCCGGACGGGCGCACCGTCGCTGCCGTCCTGCGGCACCTGCCCGGCCAGAGCGCCTCGGGAGCGGAGCTGCGCCTGATCCGGGAGGGCGAAGACGGATCCGGGAGGCGCCTCTATCGCTGGGAGAACGGCGTTGTCCCCCGCGTCGTGGACTGGTCCGCCGACGGGTCCAGGATCTGGTTGATGGTGGGCGACGCTGGCGGCGCCTCCCAGATCGCGTCCGTCGGCATCGCTGATGGCTCCATCGCGGTGCTCAAGACCATGCGCTGGCACCGGGCGACGCAGGCGCCGTCACTCTCGCCGGACGGCGAGTTCCTGGTCTACCACGACGCGGACGGCGAGGACGCCAACCCGGACGTCCTCATCATCGCCAGCGACGGCAGCCGTGAGGTTCGTCTCGAGCATCCTGCAGCGGACCGGAACCCGATGTTCGTTCCCGACGGCTCGGGAATCGTGTTCCTGAGCGACCGGGGCGGCAACCAGGATCTCTGGTTCCAGCCTGTGTCGAACGGACAGCCCAAGGGCGAGCCGCGCGTCGTGTTCGAGGACATCGGACCGGCCGGCACGAACCACCGGTTCTCCGACGACGGAACGCTGTACTACTCCTTCAGCACGACGACCTGGGAGGTGTACACCGCAGCCCTCGCCGGCGGCGACGCCGTCGCGCCGCGACGGATCGTTCCTCGCCCCAACGAAATGAATACGGCCCCGGCGTTCTCCCCGGACAACCGGTACCTGGGCTATCTCCGCGACCGGGGGCGACGTCTGGTCCTCCGGGACCTTGCCACGGAAACGGAGCGGGAGATTCCCATCGCCTCCCGTCTGATCTACATGAACCTCGCGTTCTGCCCTGACGGTGAGGATGCCGTCGTGACGGGCCTGACCAGCCTGGCCCGGTACGTCGCCTATCGGCTCGATCTCGCGCACGGGGGAGTCGAGCCTCTCACCCTGAACAGCGCGGTGAACGCCGTGTGCCTCGGCGCTGACATCGTGTACGTCCAGCAGAACCCTGATGGACGCACCAGAACGTTGATGCGGAGATCGACCGGGACCGGCACGGATGCAGTGCTCCACGCAGCCTCGGTCTCCGACAGCCCACTGGCCCGCTCGCCCGACGGTTCGCGCATCGCGTTCATGGAGTGGGGCGAGACGGAAGCCCGGGTGATGACCATGAGCGCGAGCGGCGGCGAGGCCGTCGAGGTTGCCACGACGCCGGTGGAACGCTTCGCTGCACGTTCATTCACGAGGCTGCCGGGCGTGATGTGGCTGCCCGGCGGCCGCGACCTCCTGATCGTGCGCGGCGCTGACGGGCGGCAGGGCGAGTGGGACTTTATTCGCGTCTCGGCCGACGGTGGCGCGGAGACCAGGATCGGCCGGATGCGGACGGAGGAGTTCGAGACCGGGTTCTACGGGATCATGCATCTCCGCCTGAGCGCCGATGGGACGATGGTAGCGTTCCACCAGAACACGGGCACGGTCTCGCAGATGTGGGCCATCGACT
>DATIEW010000850.1:0-3770 GCA_035455585.1 Vicinamibacterales bacterium
GCCGTGCCGCGCACCTGGATCCGTGCCTCGACCCCGGTGTCCGGAATCCGGCGAGTCGCGGCGACATCGAGGAGCGGGTTGAAGTCGCCGGTGAACCGGAGCGTCCCCCCTCGAACGAGATCGAAGCGCCGTCCCTGGAACTCGTAGGTGCCGCGGATGGTGTTGACGGCGCCCGTCAGCGTGAGGGGACCGCCGGCGTCCTTGCGGATCCGGAGATCGCCGCCCACCGTGATGTTGATGTCGCCGATCGCGGCACCGGTCGCGCTCGTACGCAGGTTGTCGCCGCGCAGCACCAGGTTGTCCGGAATCACGAGCCGCACGTCGAGGGCGACCGGCGCCAACGGACCCGTTGCGGCGCCCTCGATGACTGGGGGCTCGGCGGCCGGATCCGCCGGCGCGGCACCCGCACGCGCCAGCGCGTCCCGCGTCGCCTGGACTGCGCCGCCGGCGGCGTCGATCGCGCGATCGGCAGAGACGACCGGCGGCGGATCGTCCACCCGATAGGGATCGTAGAAGAGCTGCAGAATTCGATCGACCTCGAGGCGCGCCGCCTCCAGCCGGAGGTCGCCTTCGATGCGCGGCCGGCGCAGCTCTCCGGTAATTCGAAGCTTCGAGCCGATGCCCACGTCCCCGAGCTGATTGTCGATCACCTCGAAGTCGTCCGACTCGATCGTCAGATCGACCGCGCCGGCCTGACGCGCGTGCACCGCAAGCTGGCCGCTCACGGTCAGGGGCGCGCCGTGCTCGTCGCGAATCTGGAACTTCTGGATGCGCAACACGTCCGGCTGGAGGTCTATGCGCGTGTCCAAACCGGTGTACGAAACGCCGCCAGCCGGGACGGCGAACGCGCCGTCGCGGATGTCGATGTGTCCCTCCAGGTGTGGGTCTTGCCCCGATCCGGTGACGCGAACGTCCGCCCGCAGCGTGCCGGCCACGTTGACCACCTGGGTCGTCAGACTCTGGATCATCCCCAGACCGATGTCCGTCGACGTGATGCGGACGTCGATGGTATCGGCGCCCTCCGGGGCAACGTGACTGCCCTCGCCCCGCGCGAACAGCGTCATCGGAACGGTGCCGCTGGCCGTCACCGACTCGGACGGCGACTGCCGGAGCGTCGCGTCCAGCTCGATCCGGTCTCCGCGGTAGTCCACGTCGGCGACGAGCGACTCGTAGCGATAGGAACGGAACCCCCCTCCGACGACCTCGACGCGGCCGTCCACCAGCGGCCGCTCGGCCGTGCCGGAGACGGTGGCCTGGGCGGAGAGCCGTCCGCTCAAACCCCGGTCCTGCAGGAGGAGCCGCTCGAGCCGGGCCAGATCCACGTTGGCTGCCCGCACCTGGACGTCGCCTGCCGGTTCTTCCCCCTTCAGCGGCAGTTCGCCCGCCACCTCGACCGACTGGTCGCCGCTCACGAGCCGGAGGTTCTGCACCGCGACGCGGTCGCCGCGGTACTGCACGGTGGCCTCCGTGCCCGGCGCGAGGCGCCACTCCTGCTCGTCGGTGCGCATGGCAAGCGCCGGGATGTGGATCTCCTGGTGGTCCTGATGGAAGGTCACCTGCCCCGTCGCCTCCAGCGTCCGCGACTCCTGGCTTATTTCCGTCGTGACGTCGAGCCGGTTCGCGGCATACGTCGACCTGGCGGTCAGTTCGCGTATTTCCAGATTGCCTGCCCTGACGAGGGCAGCCCTGGTGTCTGCTTCGACGCGCGCGTCGGACAGCGTGAACTCCGGGACGGTAACCGTGTACTGGCTCGTCAGATCGAGTGCGCTGTTCCCCTGATAGCCCACGGTGTCGCCTTTCAGGCTGCCGGAGGTCTCTAGCGACGTCGCGTTGCCGGTCACCATCCCCTCCAGGCTGACCGAGCCGGAGAGCTCCTCCTGTCCGACGAGCCTGCCGAGGGACGCGAGATCGGCGGCGTCGATGCGGTACGAGAGGTTCGATGTCGACGTGCGATCCAGCGCCAGTCGTCCGGCCGCGCTGACCGAAAGGGCGGGCCCCGCGATCTCGAGCTGGCGGACGAGCCCGGTACGCGCGGAGTACTCGACATCCACGACCGCCCTGTCGATCTCGAGTCCGGCGACCTTCGAGTCGCGCAGCAGCACCTGACCGTCGGCGGTGACGGAATCAGGCGTCAGTGGTTGGGTCAGGTCGGCGATCGCCACGCTCGCATCCACGTCGCCCGCCATCCGCCCGGCCAGGCGCGGCTGCCCGCCAGCGCGCGCCGGATCGACGTCCGCGAAGGTCCCTTTGAGCTTGGCGGCGAGCGCGCCGCGCTCGATGTGCGCGTCGAAGGTCATGCCAGACACCCGCGCCCCCATCATCGAGGAGTCGTTCAGCGTGCCGGACGCAGAGAGGGTCATCCGCTCGAGGTCGGTGCCCGAGCCGGCCACGTCGAACCGGCTGTTGAGGCTGGTCTCGTACTCAGGCCTGTCGATCGCGTCGATGTCGAGGGCTGCGCCCAGCCGCTGCAGGTTCAGATCGGCGATCCCGCCGCGCGCCGCGTACGAGATCCCGCCCCGGTCCAGGCTGAACTCGGCGACTGTCCCGTCCGCAATCGTGGCTCCCTCGATCATCGAGCGGTTGAACGCCGCCGTGCCCGTCAGCGCGCCGCCGGTTCCGTGGATCCGATACCGCACGATTGACAGGTCGGTGGCCAGCCGAGGGGCGCCAACCTGCGGCGGCAGATTTCTCAGGTCCAGACCGCCAGCACCTCCCTCCAGGTCCAAGGCCAGCGGCCGCCCCGGCGCGGCAGGTGCGATGAAGCCGGAAGCCGTCGCTGTCCCGCCGTACGCGTTCGCGCGCGCATCGAGCACGATCCGGCCGCCGCCGAGCGAGCCCGTCACCCGGACGTCGCGGGCCTCGTACCGCGCCGCCACGACGCGCGGCCCGGTGAATCTGAACGTTCCCGAGAGGCCATCGAGGGCACCCGCATCCTCTGGAACGGTGGCCAGCACAAGGTTGAAGCGGGCATCCCCCGTCACATCGCTCCGCTGCTCCGCGTCCTGCAGGATCGGGGCGAGATCGAGCTGCTCGAGGGTCAGCCGTCCTTCGAAACCGAGTTCCGGTCTGTCGAGATCCGCCGTGACCTGACCGCGGACCTTACCCGCCTCGGACCTGACGAAGAGATCCAGCGCGAGACGCTCGAGTGGTCCGTTCGCCTTCACATCGAGCGACGGATGCAGTTCGTAGCCCTCTGCGGCGGGCACCACGCGGGCTATCTCCGGCATGGAGATCTTCCCGGTCGATGCGAGCCTGAAGACCGGCATCGTCCAGAAGTCTTCGACCACGCCGTCCACGGACACGGCGGTCTCGGAAGTCCGGATGGCCACCCGTTCCAGGGACAGATCGTTGTCGCGGACCGCGATCCGCCCGCTCAGCTCTTCGAGCGTGAGAGACGGCGATGTCGCGCGGAAGCTCACTCGATCGAGGTCAACGGTGTAATGCGCGGGCCCGGACTCGAAGGCGGCCCTCACCTCGAGGTCGTCGATGCGGCCTGGCAATCGGTATGGACCCGTCCTTTCAGGGTCGTCGATGTCCAGACTGCCGCCCGTTACCTCGATCAACCGCAGCGAAAACGGCCGACCCGGCTCGTCCGGCCGATCCGCCGGGCCACGTTCCCTCACGAGGCGGCCGAGGTTCCACCCCTCGCCGTCGCGCGCGAGCCGAAGCTTCGGCTGAATCAACCTGATCCCGTCGAGCGTGATGCCATCCGAGATCAGACGGAACGCGTCATAGGTCACGTCGACGCGCTGGATTGCGACGACCCGTTC
>DATIEW010000851.1:0-2147 GCA_035455585.1 Vicinamibacterales bacterium
CGCGGAGGCGGCTGTACATGTCGAGGCGGTGAGTCGAGCCGGGATAGATCGTGTAGCCGATCCCCACGCAGCCCAGCCGCAGCGCGTCGCGCACCGAGCCGGTGATGGCCTGCACCGGATCCTTCTCTTCCAGCAGGACATCGTGGTTGTTGAGCTTGAGGATGAGCGGGATCTGCCCGGCGAACTCACGGGCTCCGGCCTCCAGGAAGCCGAGCGGCGCCGCGTACGCGTTGCAGCCCGACTCGATCGCCAGCTCGAAGTGATAGCGCGGGTCGTAGCCGGGCGGGTTGGGTGCGAAGCTGCGCGCCGGCCCGTGCTCGAATCCCTGATCCACGGGCAGGATGACCATCCGCCCGGTGCCGCCCAGCGTGCCGGCGGTCAGCATGCGCGCCAGGTTGGTGAGGGTGCCGGGGCTGTCGCTACCGTACCAGCTGAGGATCTCGCGGACCCGTTCCGTCGTCGCCAATTCGTCTCCTCCTTCGTGACTACGCGGCCAGCGGGCGAAGTTGCCCGTCGTTGATGCTGTAGACGGAGAAGATCGTGCCCATGATGCCGTTGACGTCCAGCTCCGAGGCGCCGTCCACCGGGTCGAAGCATACGACGAAGCCGGCGCCCGGGCGAGCCCGGCGGCGCTCTTCACTGGCCACCTTGCTCGACGAGCTTGGCGACCAACCCGGTCCAGCCCGTCTGATGACTGGCGCCGATCCCGCTGCCATCGTCGCCGTGGAAGGACTCGTAGAACAGGATGAGGTCGCTCCAGTGGGGGTCCTGCTGGAAGCGCTCGCAGCCGCCGTAGATCGGCCGCCGCCCGTCGCTCCCGCGCAGGAACAGCCGCGTGAGCCCGCGCGAGAGGTCGCCCGCCACCTCCCGCAGGTTGAGCAGGCGGCTGGAGCCGGTCGGGCACTCGACCTTCAGGTCGTCCCCGTAGAAGCGATGAAACTTCTGCAGCGACTCGATGAGCAGGTAGTTCACCGGAAACCAGACCGGCCCGCGCCAGTTCGAGTTGCCGCCGAACAGCCCCGTGCGGGACTCGGCGGGCTCGTAGTCCACGCGGTGCTCGATGCCGTCTACCGAGAGGACGTAGGGGTGGTCGCGATGCCAGCGCGACAGCGCCCGGATGCCGTACGGCGAGAGGAACTCCTCGCGGTCCAGCATGTAGCCGAGCACGCGCACGAGCTGGGACCGGCTCACGATCGAGAGCAGACGCCGCACGCCGCCACTGGGGCCGACCGTCGTGGTCACGTGGCCGCGGAACTCGGGTCGGTTGTCGATGAACCATTGCATGCGCCGCCGGAACCCCGGCAGCCGGTCGATGATTTCCGGCTCGAGCATCTCCACCGCGAAGAGCGGGATGAGCCCGACCATCGAGCGCACCTTGAGCTGGCGGACGTCGCCGGGCATGTGAAGGACGTCGTAGTAGAACCCGTCCGCCTCGTCCCAGAGCGTCAGGCCGTTGCCGAGATCGTTCATCGCCTTCGAGATGTAGACGAAGTGCTCGAAGAACTTCGAGGCGACGTCCTCGTAGGCGGGATTGTCGGCGGCGAGCTCGAGCGCGATGGCCAGCATGTTGAGGCAGTACATCGCCATCCAGGACGTGCCGTCCGACTGCTCGAGGTGGCCGCCGCCGGGGAGCGGAGCCGAGCGGTCGAAGACGCCGATGTTGTCCAGCCCGAGAAAGCCGCCCTGGAAGACGTTCTTGCCGTCGGCGTCCTTGCGGTTGACCCACCAGGTGAAGTTCAGGAGCAGCTTCTGGAACGCCCGCTCGAGGAACAGACGGTCGGCGACGCCCGACACCCGGCGGTCGATCTTGTACACGCGCCACACCGCCCACGCGTGCACCGGCGGATTGACGTCGCCGAAGGCCCACTCGTAGGCCGGGATCTGCCCGTTGGGGTGCATGTACCACTCGCGCAGGAACAGGATGAGCTGCGACTTGGCGAACTCGGGATCGATCAGCGCCAGCGGGATGCAATGGAACGCCAGGTCCCAGGCGGCGTACCACGGGTACTCCCACTTGTCCGGCATCGAGATCACGTCCTCGTTGTAGAGATGGCCCCAGTCGTGATTGCGCCCGCGCCGCCGCTCCGGCGGCGGCGCGCTCGCGTCGTCGCCTGCGAGCCAGGTGCGCACGTCGTAGTGGTAGAACT
>DATIEW010000852.1:0-2707 GCA_035455585.1 Vicinamibacterales bacterium
TGTTGGTACTGGTCGCGATCCTCGCTGGCTACTTCCCGGCCCGCCGCGCCGCTGGCGTCGACGCAGCCGAGATCCTGAGATCACCCTGAAGAGCATCGGCTCACAGCGCGCACCACGACGAACCAAACCTGTACGCGGCGATAGACACTCCTCGTCTTTCGATTGAAGCGATGCTCTCAGGATGGTGACGTCCTGCGCACGCGTCGGCGGGGCCTTTCGGCTCGAAGAGAGTTCGCCCCGCGGGGTTCGCACCGCCTCCTACGAACGGGATGTGCACGTACGGACCGACGCCCTCCGACGCAAACGCGGGCGTCGGCTGCTCCAGCGTGCGACGGACGCCTCGGATCCTGCCGGAGTCCAGCACGAGAACGGCGGATAGGTCGACACGAAGTAGCTGCCGACCTCAGGCTCCGGCCCGGCCCATACGGTAGTCGGGTGCATGGCTGCATAGTCTTGACGAAGAGCCCTGTTGCAGCCATGCGACCGCGCGTCGTTCCGTATGCGCCCTTGCACGGGGGGTCGGTCAGACGAATCTCGCGTGCGCGCCGTGGGATCCGAATATCAGCGCCCTAGCAGCCAACGCCATCGGCTCGAATGTCGTCGAATCAGTCGAGGCACGGGCATGCCGGGGAGGCGTGATGAGACGCGCGCTGGCTGAATGGGCGTCGCTCGACCGATGCTGGCTGGATGTCCGATGGGCACTTCGCACGCTCGGGCACAGCCCGGGGTTTACGTCGGCCGTGGTATTGACACTCGCGCTCGGCATTGGCACGAACACCGCCATTTTTGCCGTGGTCAACGCGGTGCTTCTGCGCCCGCTGCCATATCCGGATGCCGGCCGCCTCGTCCAGGTCTTCGAGGTCAGCCGGGTCTTCGGCCGGTCGGAGGCGACCGCTGCCACGTTCGCCGGATGGCGCGACGGCAGCCGTACGCTCGAGCGACTCGAGGCCTTCACCTCGACTTCGCTGGTGGTCTCCGGACCCGACATCGGCGAGGCGGAGGAGCTGGCAGGCGGCCGCGTCTCGCCGGGCTTCTTCGGGATCCTGGGCGTTCGGGCACACCGAGGGCGGCTTTTCGAGTCCGGTGCGGGCGATGCCTCGGTTGCTCTCGAGCAGGTCGTCGTGAGCCATGGCGTGTGGCTGCGCCTGCTCGGCGCACGCGACTCCGCCGTCGGCCGCACGATCACATTGGGCGGCCGCGCGCGAACCGTCGTCGGCGTCCTGCCGCCTGGATTCCGCTTCGAACCGCTCGACAGCCGGCATGAAGCCAACGCGATGCGCGCCACCGAGGTCTGGCTGCCGCTCGCCGTCAACCCTACGGACCCGAACGCGGCCGGCCGCTACGACCTGAGAGTCGTCGGCAAGCTCGAGCGGGGCGCGACGATCGACGAGGCACGCGCCGAGCTTGCCGCCATCGCCCGCCGGACGACCGGGGGAGCCTCCTCGGCCGATGTCGCACTTCTGCAGGACGAGATCGTCCACGGCACGCGCACGACCTTGCTCCTGCTGTTTGGTGCGGTGGTCTTCGTGCTCGTGATCGCCTGCACCAACGTCGCCCACCTGCAGCTCGCCCGCAGCATGACGCGCGGGCGGGAGATGGCGATCCGCCTGGCCATCGGCGCCGGCCGAGGCAGCCTCGCCCGCCAGCTCCTGGTCGAGTCCCTCGTCGTCGCCCTGGCTGGCGGCGCACTCGGCCTGCTGGCGGCACGTCTTTCACTCGGCTTGCTCGTCCGCCTGGCGGGTCCCGATCTCCCTCGGGCCGTCGCGGTGGGCATCGATCCGATCGTCATGGGCTTCACCTGTGCGGTGGCATGTGCCGTGGCGATTTCGTTCGGCTCGATTCCGGCGCTCCAGGCGTCGGCCGTCGACCCGAACCGGCAATTGAGAGAACGCGACGCCATGCCGCTCGGCGGGCGGCGCGGTGCGCGCCTCATGCGCGTTCTCGTCGCGGGCGAGACAGGCCTCGCGCTGGTCCTGGCGGTGTGTGCTGGTCTGATGCTTGCGAGCCTGTGGCGGGTCCAGCGCGTCGATCTCGGTTTCCGGGCCGACCACCTGCTGACGCTGCGCGGGCTGCTGTCCGGCCAGAGTTATCGGGGCGAAGCGGGCGTCCGCTTCTTCATGGACGTCGTCGCCGACCTCCGGCGCCTGCCCGGCGTGGACGCGGTGGCCGCGGCGAACGTCCTGCCGATGGGCGGCGTCGAGCCGTTCCAGGGATTCGTGGTCGAGGGCTCCGGCTTGGGAGCAGCCACCCCGGCGGCGGATCGCATTCGCGGGCAGTATCGCACCGTCACGCCCGGCTACTTCGAGGCCCTCGGCATCCCGCTTCGGCGCGGGCGGGCGTTCACCGACCGGGATCGGGCCGGCGCGCCGCTCGTCGCGATCGTGAACGAGACCGCCGAGCGTCGCCACTTCGGCGGCAGCGCCCTCGGGCAGCGCCTGTACTCAGGCAGAATCGACCAGCCGATCGAGGTGATTGGTGTGGTTGGCGACGTGCGACACGCCTACGCCCGCGCCGAACCTCTGCCGGAGGTCTACTATCCGGTAGCGCAGGCGCCCAGCCGGGTCCTCTGGCTCGTCCTGCGAACGTCGGGCGACCCGATGGCGGTTGCGCCGCTCGTGAAGGCGACCATTCGCGCGCGCGACCCGGCCGTGCCGGTCGATCACGTGCAGACGATGGACGACCGGCACGCGACATCGCTTGGGATCTC